>JAKDMR010000374.1 GCA_030452275.1 Candidatus Nitrosocosmicus sp.
TATTATGACGTTTTGGTTTATATCTTCCCAATAACAAAGAGTTTGTGACCACAGTAACAGAGCTCATAGCCATTGCTACACCTGCAAATATAGGAAGCCATCCAAATACTGAGAGTCCCAAAATAGGTACCAATGCACCTGCTGCTACTGGTATTAATCCTGTATTATATGCAAAAGCCCAGAACAAGTTCTGCTTTATCTTTGAAACAGTTTTCTTTCCTAGTTCTAATGCAGTTATTACATCTCTAATGTCATTTTTTATCAAAATTATACCCCCAGTTTCTTTTGCAACATCAGTTCCAGAGCCTATTGCGATTCCCAAATCAGCTCTAGCTAGAGCTGGTGCATCATTTATCCCATCACCAACCATGGCTACTACCTTTTTTTCCTGAGACTTTAGTTTGGACACCACCTCTTCCTTCTGTTGTGGTAATACTTGTGCTATTACTCTATCTATGCCAATTTTAGAAGCCACAGCGTTTGCAGTCATCTCATTGTCTCCAGTCAACATTATTGATTCTATTCCTTTCTTTTTTAATTCACTTATTGCTTCCTTGGAGCCTTTCTTTATGGTATCTGATATCGCAATAATTCCAGATAATGTGGTGTCTATAGCTACCAATACTGCAGTTTTACCATCATGTTCGAATTTAACTAGTTTTTTATTTGCATCTTCAGATACTTGTATGCTATATTTCTCCATCATGTTTCTATTTCCTATCATTATCTTGTGATTAGAGTATGTGGCTCTAAGACCCTGTCCTGATACTGCTTCAAAAGAATCAGGTGATGTAACAAGAATTCCCATTTCCTTTGCTTTGTTTATAACTGCAAGGGCTAATGGATGCTCAGACCCTGATTCAGATGTAGCTGCTAGTCTTAGCAGTTCATTTTCATCCTTTTGATCAAGTGTTATTATATCGGTAACTGATGGTTTTCCTTCTGTTAAGGTTCCCGTCTTGTCAAATACCACAGTATTAACTTTACTTGCTATCTCTATATGCTCACCACCCTTGTACAATATACCGTTTTCCGCACCCTTGGCTGCCCCCATCATTAATGCAGCTGGCGTAGCCAATCCTAACGCACAAGGACATGCTATTATCATTACGGATACAAATGCTAGAATTGAGTAAGTTAATCCCGCATTTCCTACAAAATACCATCCTAGAAATACACCTATTGCTATTATAACAATAGCAGGAACAAAGTACTTGGCAACTTGGTCTACCATTCTTTCCAGTTTAGCTTTTCCAATTTTGGCTTCTTCGACCATAGTTATTATTTGATATAACACAGTATCCTGACCAACTTTTGTTGCCTTTACTTTTAAAAGACCATTTTTATTGATGGTAGCACCTATTACTTCATCACCCTTGGTCTTGTCAACAGATATGCTTTCACCTGTTAGTGCGGATTCATCAAGTGATGATGAACCATCCATTATCACTCCATCTGTGGGAACTCGTTCACCGGGTTTTATAACCATCAAATCACCCTCTACAATTTGCTCTATTGGAATTTCTGTTTCTTTAAATTCCTTTGATACTAATTTTAGTTTAGAACTATCATCAAAAGAGGCATTACTTTGATTACTTTCTTTTCTGTCCACATTATCTTTTTCCCTTATTTGAGGTCTTAATACTCGGGCAGTCCTTGGTTTTAAGTCTAGTAACTTTCTAACTGCGTCTGATGCTTTTTCCTTTGTCTTTGTTTCAAGCAGTCTTCCTACAAGTATTAAAGTAATTATTATTGTAGCTGTTTCAAAGTAAACTGCTGTAAAAGGAAAGTACCCTGGAATTATGGTAACTATAGCACTATAAACATAAGCAGCAGTGGTACCTATTGCAATTAAGGTATCCATATTAGATGCTTTAGCTTTGATACCGTCCCAAAAACCTCTATAGAAACGCCACCCAATCCAAAATTGTATTGGAGTTGCCAATGCTAAAAGTATGTAATTGGTGTACTCCATCATTTCCATAGGATATAGACCTACTTGTGGAATCATATGAGGTAAACTGAGTAAAACTATGGGTATAGTTAGCGCTATGCTTATCGCAACGTGCGTCTTTAACTTTTTTAAAGCCTTCTCAGGCTCAAGAAATTCATTTAGACATTGAGATGAGCAAAAATAATAGGTAATTCCATCCTTCGTATGATGGATAGAGGTTTCTTCCTCTGCTACGAACATTCCGCATATTGGGTCTTTTGCCATGTTCTAGATAACAATTAAAACGTATATAACAACTGGGCTTTACAAATGTAAAAAGTAATATATCTTCATTAACTAATAAATTTGGCACGTGTATGCCGATTAACCTTGATGATATCGATGTATCTATCCTTAATTCAATATTAGAAGATGGTAGAAAATCATTTAGACAGATTTCAAGAGACACCGGAATAACTACTCCAACAGTGAAAGCCAGGTACGAAAGACTAGTGAATGTTGGATTTATCAAAGGTGTTTTACCAGTATTTGACTTTGAAAAGATAGAATCAGGTGAAGAAAAGAACTTCATCCAGTTAGGGAACCTGAAGGAAAATGTAAAGAGAAAAAAGAATATAGGCAAGAATCATCATAAAAATATTTTAAAAGAAGAGGTATCTGAAATTCAGAAAAAAATTTCAAGCGGTCTTGCTATAAACATTGTCTGCGATTTTTGTGAGGGACCAGTGTATGGTAAACCTAAAATTCTAAAGTTTGCAAATATTGAAAGGTTCTTTTGTTGTATTTCCTGTAAATCCGGTTATAGTCAAAAATATCGTGGTAGAATGGAGTCAATAAAAAGAAAATATGAGGGTAAATCAGAGTTGGATGAGTAATATCTATTTATTTACGATTTGCTTTGCTTCAATATCCATATTTTGATGGATTTTGCTCTAATTGTTGTTTACATGCAGCAGAACATAAGTATACTTTGTTACCTTTCACTTCAGACACATGTTTTGCAGTTTTTTCATCCACGTTCATATTACAAACTGGGTCTCTTGACA
>JAKDMR010000375.1 GCA_030452275.1 Candidatus Nitrosocosmicus sp.
ATATAATACACCTAGCGGAGTTTCATTGGGGGTTATGGAATTATGCAACAGAGCAGGATTGAAGAACTAAGATATGGCATAAATCTACCTACTGATTCCGTCCTGCTTTATGAGGATGAGAAGGGTCCCATCGCAGCAAAAACATATGGTGGTACCTCGTGGTCAACCATTCGGTCTAAAGTTAGTAAGGCTCAGAAGACCAATGGAATTCTAAATGTGTTTGGGGTTTGATTATACAAACAACAACCAGATGTTCACCCACAGCTACAAACGTAAGACAAGTAAGCAGTTTCTGGATTTCATAAAAAGAGTTGAACAGAAATATGATTGCAATACTATAAAGCAGATATTTCTTGTTTTAGATAACGCATCGATACACAAATCAAAGATTGTGAAAGAAACTCTTGTCAGATATCATCCAAGGATAGCCTTGGCATTTCTTCCAGCAAGATCTCCAGAGCTAAACCTGATAGAGGTAAGGTGGTTATGGATGCATCAACAGACAGGCTATAAACAACTCTGTCTTTAAGGATGAACAGGATATCGGTAAAGCCGTATCTGACTGGACATGTGATTACAACAAAAAACATACAATCAAAACAAGCACAACTAGTTTACAGGAAGGAAGCATCCATTTGTTTACATAACTGTTAAGAGTACCACTACTACTCTTTCCCAATCTGTGAATCAGTAATCTCTTCAGCCCTTTCTGAGCATTTGCAATCTTACCCATAGTCTGTGGATGATGTATTGATGTCCAGATATGTCTTCCTGTCAGATACTGATCACAATATTTTCTCATGGTTGTTCTTTCTGTTAAACTAATTGTGCTTCTTTTCATCAACAAAATTGCTGTGATGTTTTTTAAAAATTCTCTATGCCTTCATAATTCAAATGAATCTAAACAAGCACATTCTCTACAATAGTGATTAGCCATGTTTTACACAACTGTTAACAGCACCCTGAGTACCTACGAAGAAAGATGTAAAAAAAGTAATAATAATGCCAATCCATTAACATTATTTAATCAACAAGGACTTCAATGGGATAGAGAATGGGTATAAAAGAAAAGAAAAGATTATCTCCTGAGTACACAATATTATCCATTCTAGAATACCTTTGTATATCTTCAAAGGATATACCCATATCAAAATATCACATAATTAATAAATTACCCGGAATCAAACAGCAGAGATCAGATAGGATCAATGATTTAATGGAAGAGCTAGAAAATAATGGATTCATTCAATCTATCAAAACGCCAAATTCAACATTTTACAAGATAACAGAGAAAGGGGTAGATGCATATTATGAATGGATAAAATCTTTTCTAGATTTTTCCAGGTCAGTTAATAAATTGGATCCGAAGATAGATTAAGGTTTACGTGCTAAAATAGAAAATCATCAAACTGAATTTATAATGCCCGGTTTTTCGATTATTATTAGGTAGCCTATTGACTTGTTAGAATAATTTTTAGCGTAATCCATTGCTTCGTTTGTTATTTCATTTCCGGCCAATAATGCCAGTCCAACATATTTGTTTGTAGAATCAGAATATTCTAACACTGATCTAATAAATACCTTGACCTCATCAGTATCAATTGTAATAGAATTGGTAACTATCTTTCCAACTACTGCACCATACTCCTTGAGTTTATTTATAATAAAGTCATTATCATCACCGCCATTTTTAGACATAATCTTATCACCATCGATCAAAACATCAAACACAGTTTCTTTAGAAATTCTCTGGTCAAAGAATGAGTCGATATTATCCTTATTTTTGGAAATATATTTTTTAATGGGCTCTCCAATCTCCATAATATTCTCAATAATGGAAAAGAATAGTGCCTTTTTATCAAGATTTGAAAGCCCAATACTGATTAATGATCCAATTGAGTTTTTTTCAAAAACATAGGCCCAATTGTCAAGTTTTTTTCGAGTATTTAAAATGATCTTTAACAAGAATACGATAATTCCTATGGCTACAAAAGCTATTAATGAGAGAACAATATCATATTCACCTTCAGGTAAAAATTGTACATATCCTTTAATAGCTGCTATATCCATAAAAACTAATAATGCAAAAGCCACCAAAACTGAGAGCAATACATGGAGAATCCGCTCTATGGAACGAATCGAAGTTACAGCTTTTTGCGAATATATAGTTATCAGAGTAGGAGAAAGAGAATTCAGATCTGAACTGTCTTGGTTGTCGAAAATTTTCATTAACTAGGACATTAATTGTTTAAAGAAAGTATATAAATTAAATAGTAACTAAATTACAGTAGTGAGATTATTACCAAATCTTCGATGATCTAAGGCTTATATACCAAGATCAGTTTTTAAAAGACATATATAATCAAAATATTGATAATAGAATTTTATATAACTTATTGGAGGACCAGTAACAGTTCAGATTATGTGCGGAAGTTTAGACATTCCGTAAATTTTTTTAAAACAATAACCCAATCAATCACAGGAATATTTTAGTTTGGGTACAATGGGAATTTGAGTAATCTAAGTAAAAGTTCAGTTAAAATAAAATAGAAAGCAAGGGTATGAGAATAGGGAAGTTACTATTATAAGCTTTACCGCCTTCTAGGGCTACTCTTTTACGGGTTTCTTCGTCGGCTGCTTGTAATCCTCTTTCATCATGGGGTGCTTCTCCACCTGTTCGTGCTACTCTTTCTCTTGTTTCTTTATTTGCTGAGGCTAAGCCTCTATCGTCATTCTTATTGTTTTTGTTGTTACTTTGTGCCATTGTAATAATTATTAAAAAACATGGTATTTAATGAACAGATGGTGTTAACTAGAGTGTTTAATATGGTAGTATCATAGGTCTTGTTTGTGCTCAGAATGAATCGTCGGAATGATATTCGTCAATTTATTATTAATTATTAGCGAATTAGGATAGGTCGTTTATTGCTGATTGAATACTATAGATCTCTTGCGCAATTAGTCAAAAGAGCTTTATTTCTGTCTATCATATGT
>JAKDMR010000376.1 GCA_030452275.1 Candidatus Nitrosocosmicus sp.
ATGAACATGGTTTTATCATTAATGAACATGGTTTTATCATTAATGAACATGGTTTTATCATTAATGAACATGGTTTAAAAGTAACTAGACAAACCGAAATAGCAATTGTCATTATCGTAACTCTTTTACCTTAATAATTCAAATATTTACAAGTTGCAATAGTCCATCCTGCTTGTAGAGGATGACATCGAACTAGCAAGAATCTTTACTACCTTTATAAAGACAAAGGGACTGAATGTCAATACGTTCCCGAACGCTAACGAAGCATTGAAAAATTTCCTTAAGTTAACAGAGCCCTTAAGCAAGTTAATATCACTTAATAATGGCCAGAATTATTTTAAGTTTAACAACGTTCTTTGATACACTACAATACTCATTTTTTCTTGTTATGCACAATTATACAGCCTTCCATAAGAGATCCCTATCTAAGTAATAAAATACACTTTGACTGCTCAAAATATTCTCGTAAAAGTATAGTGAAACATACTAGATCAAGGCACGACCTGGGAAAATTTAATCCAAAATCACCGTTTAAGCCGTTTAATGATTTCAACAAGTTCATTCACTAATTCTGCCTCTTCTTTAAGAATATCATGTTCCTTGAGATAGTATTCATATTCATTCTCCAATAGAACAATCCCACGATCTAAATCTTTCCCATATATATTAAGTACACTCCTCAATAATGCAGCATTCAAATATTGACGATTTCCGTGATTTTCAGATTTCTCAAAAAGAACGCTAATATTGTTCAAAAGATTCTTCCTGCTCATGTCCAAAGAATGCAGTATTAGATTTGTTTGGGCTATCACAACTGAGTTATTATTATTTTGTTGCTCTAGCTTTATTTGACTATGGAGTTTATTTTTGTAAAAATTGAATGCATTTTCAATCACTCCCGAATAGCGTAAAAAACCATTAAGATAATCTCCATTTATCACAACTATCAAAGACACGGCAGTGTATTAATTTCTATACATACTTCAAATATGATTAGATTTTTGATTCTTGTATAAGTGCAACCACTTGACCTAGGGACCAAATTTTATTCTTATTGAAATAAGGAAAATAGTATATCATGCAATGAATATCTATTTTATACTAGAGGCACATGTTATTCCTTCATGAAGTATGTAGTTCAACTATATTTCTTAAATTCTGAAAAATATTGGTAATTAAGGATGTCACATGACTCTTGCTAATCTTCTTGAATGATTCTGTCACTGAGATTTCTTAGGCATTTCTATGATAGAAGAACAAGGAATAGATTTGGGGATGACCATTTGACTCTAAAGGCTTCTACCGTTGCGAGGATAAAATACAGACAAAAAAGCAGTTCCGGGGATATATTTTAGGCTTTGTACATGCACTAAAAATTAGACCAGCTGCATTTTAATATTATCAAAAAAGTTGGAAAGATAGCGAGGCGATATGAAATATAAATGAGTGCAAATACACAAATTCTTCGAATTGGAGTTGGCGTATTATGAGTACGCAGCAAAATTAATTCATACGGATAGAAAATTAGCTGGTGCTAGTTGTTGTTTGCTTCTTTTTGGATCTATTAAATATATTCATTATTTTTTCTTTTATTGATTTATTAGTTTTTGTCATTTACTACTTGTATATATAGGATGGATGTTTGTCTTAAACCTTTTTATGACTATCTCGCCATATCCGTTAATGTTTCTGATAATAAGAGTCAAACAGTTATTATTACTATTTCTAGTCGAAGGATAATACTCCACCATCGTTTCTGGATTTACCTTTTGATCTATTATACAAATCATATGTCTTACGAGAAGCCCCGAAATCAAATGGTTGGTTAGGCACACGGAGTGATTGTTAAACAGGAGTAGGTAGAGTGATAGAGTCTTGCTTAAATTCCGAAATCATAACGGCTATACCACGCTTAGGATTGATTCTAACATGAATAGAATACATGAATTTGCTCCGCTCAGATTTTTATCCTATTTAACCGAATCAACTTCATGATAAAATAGAATTTATTGATGTGCGAAAGACATTGCATTTATTCTTCCCCATGGGATGACTGACTGAGACACATAAATTTTTGTTGTCCATCTTACAGTCATCTATTTTAGTTAGGCTATCAAGAAAAACATACTTGCTGAAATCATAACAATAAAACGAAACCAAACGACCAGATTGTTTTAGCAGATCGATCATGATATTCCCATTATTTAAAATCACTAACCAATTGCTCTAAAACCAGAGAATTATTCTAGAAAAAAATTAACTATCAATCATACTATAGCATTGTATTAAACCTAATTATACACATATTTTCACTTAATGAGTTATGGCGATTACCTTGTCATCATCTACATCAACCACAAATTCTCTTATGGAAGAAGATGAAATGAGGTTCCGTTTAGAGAATATAGACGAATGTAACCTCCACCTCAGAAGATTAGATGGGGGAATATACTATATTAAGTGGGATGGAATTTTGCCATTCACAAAATATTCAACAAAGTCAAATGTACAAAAAAAAATAGAAATTAAAATTGAATACGATATAGAATATGGTAAATTCTTTTACCTAAGAAAACCCTATATTACCAAAAAAATAAAAATATGTGGAAGAGATTCATCATGGATAAAATCTTGGAAAACTGAACAAATAACCGAATTAGTATCTAAGCTTTCATTTCTAAAATGAATTAAGGTAGTTTAACCTAGGTATTGCTATTGACAACTAATGACAGGTATTCAAACTTTTCTCTATTTCATTGAAAAATCAAGATCCTCTAGATTATTAGTCAAAAGTAATCATTCTCAATTGATTCCATTTCGAACATTCGTATATGCTCCTGAAGTTCATAGAATCTTATAAACTAGACCAATAAAAGGTTGAAAAATGAGCGAAACAACTTCCGAATCCCATATAAAAAGTAACATTCCGGTGTTAATTAGATCTCTTGTATACATGTAAAAATCTATTTTCGTAATCTATTGTTATC
>JAKDMR010000377.1 GCA_030452275.1 Candidatus Nitrosocosmicus sp.
ATATGAGGAACTATTTACTGAGGACGGTTTAAGAATATATGTTAAATGGTATAGTTTCAGCATTTTTGAGTTTCTAAATGAATTACCTTAGATTACGTATTTATCTAGTTCTAAGGTATTTATCTAGTTCTAAGGTATTTATGTAACGATCAGCGTCACAGACTTTTCAAATGGAGAATAAGTTAGAATCGGGCGTCCTGAGAATATTTGGGAAACCGCCTCAGGGTGTCGAATCTACCATATTATATGGCCTTAATTGCTAAAGCTTATTAAAAAAGCTTCGTTAAAAACTTGAGTTATTGTTTATAAGAGAATTACTTGGTTATAGACCTCCATAACTCATGAAAATGACAAAGGTTTTTGATTTAGGAACAGATAAAATTTTTCAAAAAGTCATAAGTATTAAAATTATATTGGTAAATTAGTTCATATAAAAATTTTGTATGAAATGAGTTGGGTTGACAAAATTGTAGGCGGGAAAGGTTCTATAAATGTTTGAATTTGTAGACTACAATGTTTTAATATTACAACACTCATCATTCTCATCTTGAAGGTTGGTATCTCACTACCACAAGCGGGTAAACAAGCAACAAAAGAAAATGTACTGCAAATGGCACTAGCTGCAGAAAGTGAAGGTTTTGATTCAGTATGGACATTTGAAAGACTCCTTTGGCCGATGAACCCTCAAACTCCCTATCCTGCAACTCCAGATGGAAGTCTTCCTCAAGAATACCAGATAATGCTTGATCCTTTAGAAACACTCTCATTTTTAGCTGCACGGACCAATAAAATTTCCTTAGGAACATCTGTTTTAGACATGCTATTTCATAATCCAGTAATTTTAGCTAGGAGACTTGCTTCACTAGATGTCTTTTCTGAGGGTAGAGTTATTTCTGGGCTCGGCCTCGGTTGGTCTAAAGACGAATTTCAGGCTTCTAATATTCCATTTAATAACAAGGGAAAAAGAGCCGATGAATGTGTCAAGTTGCTAAAAAAGATATGGATGGATGAAGATGTGGAATTTAAAGGACAGTATTTTAATATACCTAAATCCAAGATTGGGCCGAAACCGGTACAAAAACCCCATATTCCTATATATCTGGGGGGCTTTAGTCCGAATGCATTAAGAAGAATAATTGAAAATGATTTAAATGGTTGGCTTGGGATTATTGGCGGTATAGCACCAATTGGCTATGTTCAAAGTGTTGTAAATAACTTTAGAAACGAAACAACCAAGGCTATGAAAGATTCCACTAATTTTAAAATTAGTCTCCTAGCATATCCATATCTTAAAGACAGTACTTTTAATTCGGAAGATAGTAATGCTGATAGACCTACTTTAACAGGTACGATTGACGAAATTGGTGAGGATATTGGAAAAATAAAAGACTTGGATGTCGATAATATAATATTTGCATACAACTTTTCGCCTGTTGGTAAAGACATAGATAAAATGATTGATCTCACAAAGCAATTTTCAAAATTTGCCAGGTAGCTAAAGACCTAAACAAAAGATAAAAAGTCATTTATTCTTCCAAAATATAATTTTTTGTGGTTTTAATATTATACAATAATTGCCAATTCCTATTTTTTGGTATTGAGTATATTTTTGATAAAGCAACTCATGTCCATTTTTTACAGTAGGGGCACTATTGCTATTACGATCAAATTCAAAGATTGCACTCAATTCTTTTTCATCTCCTTCACCAATTAAATACGCTTTACCTTGAATCATTATAAAAAGTAATTTGCTCCAATCTTCATTATATTCGTCTATGAGTAATGCAGCATTAGGACAATGTTGAATATTCCTAACTCTTTTCAGTTTTTCAACTGTTGCTTTTTTTCTTTTATTATCTAATGGTATAAAATAATGGTGACCATCAAATGCAAAAACCACGGGTACTATATGAGGTATTTGTTTCTCATAATCAATCGTAGAAAGTCTAGCAACTCTTGCTCTGTTTATTATTTCTTGAATAAAAAAATTGTTTGATTGCATAAGTTACTTTTTAATACCTCATATTATTTACCGTATTTCTATTTACATATTGATTCATACCAAAAGAAAGTCGGATGATAATTTGTCTTATATGAAAAACAATTATAATAGTTTAAAGGATTTTGCCTAATATTTAGAGTCATTACTATACAAAAGCGTGAAGTAAATAGCATTCAATAAGTAACAAAATTTGATTTCTGTCTTCATTTTTTCTCGTTATTCTCTATTATTGTATTACTGGTCTATATTACTATCGTTATATTAAACTTGGTGATACTAAAGCATTACCTTTAATGTTGAAATGATAAAGGGGTTTTTTATAAATTAGTAGTCCCTCTGAAAATATGATTAATCAATATCATTTCGGTCTTTTATTCAGGGTAGGCAAAAGTACTCCATCGTAATCTGAACGGGATCATAAAATTTCATTTAATGTTAGAATGTTGAGCAAAAAGGATCCATCCTGCTTAACAATAACTATAGGTTTTTATATTTCCCGACAATCTGAAAATACAATGATAACAAAAACAATAACTATTAGTACAGGTTTACTTGTTTTTTCCCTTTTTGTAGTATTTGGTACCTCATCCCAAGGAGAAGCCAATGCAGTTTATAGCACAGTTAGTGCAGGCGGAAATGGAACAGACTGGGACAAATTTACTCCCCAAAATGTGACCATTAATGCCGGCGAAAGCGTTACATGGATCAATCCTATGCAGGTTGCAGAACCTCACACCGTCACCTTTGTTAAGGACAAGGAAATGATTCCTCCTTTAGTCGCCCCCTTTAGTGTCCCAAACAACACTGAATTAACTTCTGCAATTCCAGCTCCAAATGTTGAACCAACAATAATTCCTGACAACTCAAATCCAAGTCACAAATTGGTGATAGTGGATAATCTTAGGGCTTCTGCTCCAGTTGCAGTGGATAGTGCTTTGTCGCCTAACTCAAACTATTTAGCTGGGATATAACCAATTTATCACT
>JAKDMR010000033.1 GCA_030452275.1 Candidatus Nitrosocosmicus sp.
TCCTCGTCAACCAGTATTTTTCAGATGTTCATTTCTTTAAAGAATACAATTCATTCAAGTAGATACCAGAATTAATTGATCTGACTAATACAAAGACATCCTAAACGCAGATTCGCTCCAAAGGCATTTCTGAAAAGTATATGATTGGTACGTAGATTATCTTAATGCTTCTATTGACTAGTGAGTTTGCAGGGACGCAATAATGTTCTGTCATGTTCCTATGTTCTTTTTTTGATACTCAGATCTTATATTAGTTTTAATAAGTGAAAATAATATTAACAAATGACATACTTTAAAATCAAACTAAAACAACTTATAATTTATCATTACTTTTGCATATCTAAAATAATCATCTAAATGCCTCCCTGTTAGAGGTTGTAGCTTTACGACCAATTGCCTGAGTTATTGGTTCCCGATTTGTATAAAAAACATAGAGGGCGAAAATATATTCATTCTAGTTTTACCAACCACTATTTAGTACTCTGATTCAGTATTTATGAATCTACATAGGCACACATGAATTATTGATAATGGACACACTCATAAATGAAATATAACAATGTATTTATCTCAATATGAATGAGGTAGAGACCCCAAATCCTCAATGGACAATTAGTCAATTATTGCTAATTATTAGAAATAGAATTGAAATTGCTAATTTTCAAAAAGAAAACGAGAAGAAATATGAACGGGATTATATATCAAATATCAAAGGTATAAGAGACAGAATTTTTGCTATCCTTGGTTTTCTTGTAACTGTAACTTTGGCTGTTCAATCATTTTGGTGGTTAATACCCATATCTTTTGTAGCCTTGATAGTCTTTTTCGTATTTGAATACTTAATACGACAAGCATCCATTGGTTTTAAGGCAATTGAAGGTGTTTTTGAGTCAAGATTGACAATTATGAGAATATTTGAGGAATACGTAATATTAAACTCTCTAGAGTTTAGCTACAAGGTCAATAAGGAGATTGTAGCATACTTCAACTTGATATCCAATTATACATTTGACATGATAACTATACTCAAATTTGTTTTGAGCCTAAAGGCTGCGTGGAATGCAAATACAAGATTATATTTTAATAACAAGATCAAGGAAAATGAATTAGTATTTTATGCACAATTATATGAAAATTATCTCATTAATCGAGAGGCAATTTCATCAGATGATTTTCTTGTGAATTTTGAAAACACTTTGCCCAGAATTACCAATAGTGAACCTTACATGATAAAATATGAAAAGTATTCAGAATATTTTAGAATTAATGTACGTCAGATTGTCAACGGGACTAACAAGATAGAAATTCCTATAACATGGGAACAAAGAGAGGCCGAGAATGATTATTTATTCATTGTAAGTCCCATTTATACACCTAGTGTGAGGTTAATGTTTAGAATAGCAGAAGGCAGTCTTGATAATGTAATTATGAAGACACGAGATGAACTTGATAATCATCATTTTGTTGATTTAGTTGTAACACAATATGAGGAACAGTCTTTTGATGAATTAAAAACTCATGAATTTATCATCGAAGACAAGTATGATATGGGCATTACTAAACAAACGTTAAAACAATTCAAAGAATACGGTAGTAGAATTTTGGAAATTGAATATATTTCAAATAAGATAATTTTTGGAAAATATCAGGAAGATGCTAGAAGAATTATGAAGACATTCGTTTAATTTCAATTTCAACAAATATTTAGATGTTTAAACCTGAATATTTTATTTAAGTCTAGTTCTCGGTTTGAGAAGAGATCAAAATATTAATTTAATTAAGGTTAAAAGTACTTTTCGTTTGGCTAAATGTTCTCTATGTAATAAAGGCTTGCTTCTATATTAGAATCAGTGCCAAAGACCATCGATTAAGATAAATATTTTTGTTCAAAATACAATCTTCATTACAACTTTAAGCTCAACCGCATAAAGTTCTATCTAGTTAATAGTAATAGATGTAGGGAGAACATCACTAAGTTCAAACAGATTTTAATAGATATTGATATTATAATGCACTTAAAGAATTAGGAAAGACAGGCGACTCATTTAACAACGTTATTAGGGACCTATTAAATAAAGTGACGAATTACTGCCAACAGTCAACTCAAGAAATGTGGAGGAATGACTTGATAGAAATTAACCCTGACAATAAATCCTTTATCCTAAAAATTGATTCAGGTCTTCGGAAGGTGGGAGTTAATGGATAATTGGTTTTTTGGTACACCTTATTTGATTATGATGTAGGTTTGGCATGGTGGAATAATATTCACAATTCATTTTAGTGGTTCATAATGACTAAATGATTATCACTGTCCTTATATGTGTCAAAATAAAACATATTCCGACTTTAGACTTTGAATCCATTTATAATTACTTGGAACACTCTTTCATCATATATTACAAAAACTCTAAATAGTTAGATTCACAAGGCATTCTATGTCACAAAATACTATTTGTCCGGATTGTGGAAATGGCTCCCATCATGACGGACAGGATAGAGAGGGCTGCAATTGTACATGTTCTAATCAAATAAGAGGTAACCACTTAAATTCGAATCCTTTTGACGTGAAAAATAGCAGGCCATCGAATGTTACATAAATTATCTATTTTTCAAATTTTGAATTATATTTGCAAAATCTCATCGTATTGAGATATTTATCTTTGATACCTTTTTCTGACTGACATTTTGCTTGATTGCTAAGAAACAGAAGTATTTTTTCGTCGTCACCTTTATACCAATTCAGAGCCAGACCTGAGTAGGTCCTGTTTTGTTTTATGTTTATTTGTGGATAAAGGATTACATTGTTTGAATTTCTAATCAATCCTCTTTTGTTTATTTTGTAAGTGAGCTCCGGAGTAGTAAAAATACCAATCATTTCTATCTGATCGTGAACAGATGCAGCATCAGCTATTGCTGGTCCTATCGCCAATAAATTAGATAAGTAATGAACATCATGACTTATAGCTCCACGAAGAGGAAATTTAATACCCAGTGAATATTTAAAGGGGTTTTGAAGTAGCCCAAATACATGGTCATACGCAGTAATGTTTTCGCTGAAGCTCATGATTATTGTGTCTGAAACAATATTGAAATATTTCAATGACGAAACTATAGGACTTTGCTGAACTGAATCGTTAAAACGGGTTATTACATCTTTCCATTTATTGAATACAACATTCGGATCTTCGTTTTCCCAAATTCTTCTCATTCCCAATGCATCGACAAAGACTAGAAATCCATTCTGAGGGCTTGAAGGATAGCCTTGGACAGTGTAGCCTCTAGCGCCGTCTGATCTGAAAGGTGTGTTCGAAGTTAGACTCTGATCAACTTCAGAAGTTGAGTTATATCTTAGCGAACCCATTATTTACAATATGTTATATTGCGCTGTTGAGTTTATAACAAAGTGATATATGAATTATATAGTCTATATAGACAGACATGATAAATTAGTCCTACCAGGAACAGAAAGGCGTGGTCATAACATAACCTTGTCATAAATAACCTCGACATGCGTATGAATGGATACCCCGATTGAATTGAGCCTAAGGTATACCTCAACAAGGTTCATTTCTTGATGTGCTTCCTTATTCGGGCCTATGCTTGCATAGTTTTATAATTCGTAGGTCGAATATCGGGTTCTTTAACTTTCCATCGCTCAAATTCTCTAACAAATGTTGTTTGTATTCTGTTTAGCAGCTCTATTCTGTCTGTTCCGCAGATCATAGATTCAGTATTATTTACTTCATAATCGTTAATAATCTCTTCTGTAGGAATTTTAATTCCCAAATCGATGCCTATAGGAATAGGATAAAATTCGTAGCAATGGATTGGATAGGACTGAAATAAGAACCGGGGCATAGTTATAGAGTAATCATTACAGCGAATTTAATAATTAAAAGATGCTGATGTATAGAAATTGTTTATTTAAAATAAATGTTATAGCATGAGTTTACAGAACAAGAACAGAAATTGATTTTCCTCATTACTTAATAATTCATTTCGAATGAAAGTAATGAATGAATATTACAAGCTTTACAATATTTATGATTCTAGTTGTCATGTTGTCCGCACCCACTTTTATGCCAAACTTGGAAAGTGTTTGGGCTGAAGAGGTGATAGATACCATATTGGTAGGGAGTGAACCAGAATCAATTGCTTACAATCCAGACAATAAGAACATATATGTGACAAACTCCGGTGATGACACCGTCTCGATTATTGACAACTCTAACACGGTGATAGATACCATAGCAGTGGAGCGCGCACCAAGAGGAATTGCTTACAATTCTAACAATAACGAAATGTATGTGACAAACTCCGGTGATGACACCGTATCCGTTATCAGGAGCTCTGATAATATGGTGATATATACCATAACGGAAGTGGATGAACCGTATGGAATTGCTTACAATCCAGCTAATCAAGATATGTATGTGGCAAACAATAACGCTGGCACCGTCTCTGTTATAGGAGATGTTTCTTCTCCTCCAATTCCTCCAGTTAATGAGGAACCTAGAACCATAAGTGACCTTATCAAAGGAATTATTCAGAATCCACTTGACATTACAAACTCAATTGATTCCGCCAATGAAATAAGAGATATTTTAACAGACAACAACCGTGATAATGACCAACTAGTCTGTGATTTGATACATTCAGAGAATGAATACACATCTAACATTAGAGAAATTCTTAATTGTTAGATGGGAATAGCTAAAGAATCGGGTTTTGCATGAGCGGCGTGTGGATAACTAGAGATGCAAGACCCTTTTGAATTACTTTGGGTGTAACCAGTACTATCCTAATAGGCTTAAAAACACCATATATCAATAGTCATGTTTCACTATAGTTACAATTTCAATTTGAACAGCCAGTCTGATAATGAATCAAATGAAGATAAATAAAGGAATGCGCCCTATGAAATAAGCCAGATTTGTATCCTTAATATGCTTTCTAATCTTTAACCAAGCTTGTTTAGTTTCATGATCCATATGTCGTATGACTAGTTCCTTTAGGTTCCATATCTTTCAAATTCTCTTGCAAAAACCATCACCTACTTTACTAGTAATACAGGACTTTTAGTATCATGAACGACCTCCACTGAGACACTGCCTATTATCATCTCTTTCAAATGTCCCATTCCTCTGTTACCAATTACAATTATGTCGAATTTCTCCTTTATAGATAATTCAATTATCACCTTTCCCGGCTCTCCAAAAATAAGTTCGGTTTTTATTTCAGTACTTTCTTTTTCAGCCAATTCTTGATAGTCATCAAAAATCATTAATAACAATAATGCAGGGAAATAACATGACTGAAATAGTAGTATCAATAACTGGTCTCTTTCACTTAATTTGCGCACAATTTAGTAACGATATTTATATACATGAGGGTAGTAATGAAGTTATGAGAATTGTAGACAAACCGTGATAACAGTCTATCACATAGAGAGATAAAACAAGTTACTATTTAATTAGAGCGGCGAAGCCGCGAGATATTTTCGCGGCCAATTTAAGAAGATTAATCATGAAATATAGTGATGACGACTAAAGTTACACTAACAGAAGCACAGAACCCTACAGCCTTTGAGAATCAAATAAACAAGTCTTAGAACAGAATGTATTAGAATTTGGACATTTCAAATAATACTAGATGGGTATGGTGATAATAAGGCTCATTCCTTATCCCTACAATACAATGACATATAATTCTAATCATTAACTTTACAACTTAATTACTAAGCGAGCGGGCCGGGTAATAATTAAAATATGCAGTTTATCACTATCCACATCTAATCTTCATTATTCTGTATTAAATAGTAGTAAAAGATTAAGGATGTTAAGCCTACATGTTTTAATAGTTCTGCGAGAGTTGAAGACTTTCTATCAGATACAAGACTCGTCCAGTCAATAGAACCAAACCAATTGAATATCTCGTTCTTAGTATCGCATTAGGTCCAATGCTAGCTTTAATCTAGTTATCTCGTCTTTTAGTATAGTAGTCTCTTCGTCATCCTTTGCATACTTTAGAAGTCTTTCGCAGGCTTGAATTTGTGCTAATAATAATTCACTCTTATCTAGACAAAGACTATGAGAAGACTCGATAAAATGATATGAAACACTTTTCCCTCTTTCATTACACCCGCAAGTTCTTGCTTCTACTAAATGCGGTATTTCACTTTCAATTATGTTCATGCCCATAAACCGCTCTGCTGACTAATATTATTTCTATGATGGATATGATGTAAGTGGGATCACATAGATCGTAGGTTGAATTCCGCTAATATGGCCAGAATCCTCCTCTATCAGAAGGTAATCCGCATGCTCTGATGACACATTAGGGCCCTTCGTATTTGAATGCTAATATAGATCCTGGATTCCACAAATCTGTAGTAGCACCACCTTCAATAGCTTGTGCTGGGCCTGATGAATCTGTAATAACGTACAGAGTACTTCCATCCGGACTAAATGCCAAGTCTCTGTATCGGTTTTCTGAGTGAAATAGTTCTACAGGGTCTTGTGCAAGTCCCGTTCCGTTTTCATTAACTGTTAGCTGATAAATCTTTCCAGCTTTTAAAGTGGTCATCAAGAATGTTCCATTCCATCCAGGAATATAGTCTGATGTATAAAGATCCAAACTTGATGGGGCGATAGTCGGATTGCAGATATAAGCTAATTTTCCACAATTATGATCGGAGAAGTTATAGTTATTATCCACCGTAAAGAAGGTCGCAACAGGAGGAACAAAGTTTTGTGCATTAAACTCGCTTTCGTTTTTGACTGTTGCACCCGCGTTTATAGCTGCCGTAACATTGTTAGAATCAAGATTTGGACATTGTTCTCCAGTTGATGACCAATTTAGGTATCTATACGCATTTTCATCCTTAAATCCTGCTACATATGGCCACCCATAATTTCCTCCAGCAATTAGGTGATTTATCTCGTCATCAGAATCAGGGCCATGTTCAGAAATATACAGATCTCCTGAAGGTCCTACTACCAAGCCTTGTGGATTGCGATGTCCATAAGTAAAGATATGGCTTTGCACGCCATTAATTACGGGATTATCAGAAGGTATAGAGCCATCTGGGTTCATCCTTAATACCTTACCCTGATAAGCTGTCCAGTTTTGGTTGGCTATCTCCTGAGTTGTTGGCAAGGTTTGAGCTTCAATATTTAAACAGTAAAGTGAAAGCTGATTTTTGCCTTGGTCGCCTATTGTATAGTAAAGTTTACCGTCTGGTCCAAACACCATACGACCAGAATTATGGTCAACGCTGCCCTTTAAACCACTAATTAGATCCACAGGCTCATTTATGGATCCTGTAGTTGAATCAAAAGTAAACCGAGTTATTTTTGTAAGACGTTCAAGTTCATCACTAGGATCCGCATCATAGGTATATGCCAGGTAGATATGATGTGTGTTGTTATAATTGGGGTCAAAGGCCATACCCATAAGTCCATCCTGACCTTGGGACTGATGTACTCCTGGAACTGGTATAGTATAGACCTCAGCACCAGTATCAGGGTCAACTATAGTTAGATTCTTTCCAATACGCTCTGTAATCCATAAAAGACCATCTGGTCCATATAAGATGTTATGTGGGGCACTAAGATTTGTAGCAAAAATAGTTGTAGAAAATCCTTCCTCAGATGGAATTCTATCGGTATTGTTACTACCTGACGTATTATTTACCATTGACTGTATTTCATTATTATTATTCGTTGTATTATCACCAAGACCAGGTGAGTCAGCTACTAACATAGAGTTTTCATCATTACTAGTGGTATTGCCCTGAGCCAATACTGATTGCGAAACATCAATATTGACTGCTAATATGGCTGGAGTTGACAAAAGAATTAACAGAATTGCTAGAGTCAAGTAGCATTTTCTCAGATTAATCTTTAACATACTTTGAATTTATCACAATAGATTAAATACTACTTACTAGACATTAACCAAACTTACTAACCTTAAATCTTACTTTTCCTAAATGAAATAGCCTAAGAACTATTCTGCAAACAAAACGTGAGCTTTAGTTCTGTCGTTGTTATTGCTTTCTGTACTATATGTATTTAGACATTCTAATTGTAATTTTCGTAATGTAGACAAATAATTTGAATTTTATATTTGGTAAAAAGAGGAAAATAAAGTATGTAAAATCTACTTTATTAAGTTAGTGACGTTACAATACCATATAATGGAACCGTAAATATACCTTCTGTTTCTTGATGACTTAGAGTCAAACTAGCGATATTTCCATTTAGAATGTATAACACTACTGGCACATCAGAAAACACTGTTTCACCATTAATTACAATGTCTGAACTACCCGTAAATGCTGTACTATTTCCATCTAATTGTATCAAATCGCTAGCAGCAGTATCAAGAGGTCCTGCATCACTAATTTCATCTATTGAAAAAGTGCCTTCTACTTCTCCACCTAATGTATAAGATGTCGCATTCCATGTAAAGTTCTCTAGTTGACCGTCAACAACATTAAAGCTCCAGTTGCCACCAATTACAGAACCAATAGATGGTCCGAGTGCTGATTCATTTTGTGATGCTTCAACTTGGGTTATGCTTGGAGGTAGTGTGAGTATCTGTCCAGTATAACCAGATACTGAAAAGCTAACAGTACCATTCGTTTCCTGAGCAGATACAGATTGTAAAATATTGTTGTTTCCGATTGAAAAGGTACCCATTAATAGTATGGGGATTAGAAGAACTATTGCATAAGATCTATTGCTAACTAGCTTTGATTTAATCATATTACGTATGAAATGTCATAAAAGTATATTTAGTTGACTATTTGTTTTATAAGAAAATAGTAAATTGGATGCTACTGCATCTGTTACTAATGCCATGTAAAATTCCTAGAATTAATTGTTAGTTATTTAAAGTATGTTGAATACCGACTATTACTCAGACCATTTTTGACCAATAGCATGTTGACAAGCGAAAACTCGGGTCCCGATGCTTATGTTCCATCCACGGTTCATTTCGGGACCCGTTCATTAATTATTTTACTAATTCTGATTCTGATGGTCGAATAGTCGAATTCAGTATGGACGTCTGTCAGTACAGCTCACTTAAATTCTTTCATTTATAAAAGCTGTTGCAGAATTGTAAAGCCTTTTTAGCAATCAGGAATAATTCCTGTCATGTCACTTCTCTCCAAAGCCGAAATTCAATACTTACAAGGTCAAAAGGAAGCATCCCAATCTTATGAGTATAAACTGAGATCAATTTTAAGGAAGAAACTGTTAAACCTGCTAGACAGGGAGCTTCCACTCCTCTCATCACTATTTCCTGATCTTGACCTTACCAAAATCAGTAAGAATAATTCAAATGATACAGGCACAGATCTTACTAAAAACAGTAAGACGACAAATAATAGTAATATTGCAAATCTCTCAACAATCTCTCACAATCATGAAAATTCTACAATATGGAATCACAATAAATTATATAACTGCCAACAAGATACATATCAAAAGAAGAGAAGGGTCCGTAGCGTAGTCAGGATATCGCGGCGGTCTTCGGAACCGCAGGTCATGGGATCGAAGCCCACCGGGCCCGTTTGATATCTCTTCCTTTTTTAAGACCCAGATTAATAATACATATGTAGCGAGAATGAGCCTATCTTTTACTTCTTCCGATAATTTAGGAAATCAAGAAAGTCCACTTAGTTTATCTCCATATCAAAAATTCATGTATGCTCTGAACTCTAAAGAATCAAAACGTCAATATCCTAAAAGGTTACAGAGGTTTCTGGATTTCATAGATGTTAAATCTGGTTCTATCGAAGAGAATTGCAATTTGTTATATGAGAAATTGGAAGTAAAAAAAGATAGCATATCATGGTTTGAAAATGAATTGTTCAAATTTTTCTCATTGCAGAATCAGAGAGTTGAAAGTGGAGAAATATCCACTGAAACCATAAAAAACTATCTCAAGCCTATTAAAAGATTCTGTGAAATGAACAGGATCAACGTTAACTGGAAGATAATATCAAAAGGGATTAAGAAAGGAATAAGATATTCCAACGATCGACCACCGAGCATAGAAGAAATCAGAAAGTTAATCTTATATCCCGACCGCAGAGTGAAACCAATCGTTTTGGTAATGATATCATCTGGAATAAGAGTTAGTTCATGGAGTTATCTAACTTGGGGCGACTTCACTCCAATTTATAAGAACGAAAAATTAATAGCTGCTAAGTTAAAAGTCTTTAATACTAAAACAAAGAATTATTATTATTCATATGTTACTCCAGAAGCATATGAATCTGTAAAAGAATGGATGACTTTTAGAGAATCATTTGGAGAAAAAATTAGTCAGAATTCTTGTATTATTCGTAACCTGTGGCAAATTAAAAGTCAAAGATATGGTAATTATTTAGGGCTTGCAAAACATCCTAAGAAATTAAGTGCCACAGGAATTAGAGTATTAATCAATGACGCTTGGAAGATACAAGGTTTAAGAGAAAAACGAACACCTAAAGACGGAGAATTCAATTTCAGAAAATATGATTTTAAAAGTGTTCATGGATTTCGGAAGTTTTTTGAAACGGAATGTCAGAAAGTAATGAGAGAACTCATTGTTTCAATGTTAATGTCGCATGATACCGGTATAGTACAACATTATCTCAGGCCAAAGGAAGAAGATACGCTGTCAGAATTTCAAAAGGCAATTCCACTTCTAACAGTCAATCAAGATGAAAATTCCTTGAATGAAAAAGTCAAAGAATTAGAGGAACAAAACAAAACAAGTATCTATGTTATAAAAGGTAAAATGGAGGAAAAGGATGAAAAAGTCAAAGAATTAGAAGCAAAATATCAAACTATGAACGACATTTTACAAAATCTGCTTAAATCTATTTCTTCTGTAGATGAATCTGGAAAGCAAACTATAGCAAAGCAATTGATCGAGGAAGGTATATTCAACTAGCACCTTATTTCGCCTGGGTCAGTTAAATCATATTTCCTTAAAACACAAATTTAATAGTCGAATCTATCTAATATAGGGTCATTTATAGTAATATTAGTTCCCAATCTCTATAAAAGAAATTTTCAAGATCGTGTCGTAATATCAATGGAAGTTATGAGTAGAAGCCAATTTTTAATCAAAACCAGTGGCTTCTAATCCATGCAGTATATGTAAATAGTTATTAAAAAAATTTTTAAAAGTCGTAGTGAATACTCGTTTCAAAAGGAGAAGTCTAATACCATGTTAACTATTATATGGTTTATTCATTTAGTAAAATCAGAAATACCTGAATTTGAAATCTAAGTCATCTTTTCAATTTTGTGTACACTCCAAGTAGCTCTTCTTCTCCAGTTATTGTTGATCGAAGCGATGTGAATTTTGATCTTATTCTGTTTTGCAATGTCTTTTACGGGCTGTGGGATTTTACTGGTATTAGTAACGATCCAGTATTCTGAAGACATGCCCTTTTTTTCATTATTCTCAATAATTCGGATCTTTTCGATAAGCTGATCAAGATCAGACTCTGTGTCTATGGTATCCTAAATCTATTTGGTTTTTTAATTCTGCAGCAGTTTTTTCAAAATTACAGAATTGTTTAGAATCTAAAAGCGTATTGAAATCGTTGATAGATCTTGGTCCTGATATTCCCATTTTACCGTCTGGGTATAAATTCGGAGCATAGGCAAAGTATTCGTAGAAAACACTAATTTTATGGAATGTATCAACATATTTATCAACAAATCCTTTCTCTACAAATAGCTCCAGAGTGTTTAAGTTATGCTGTGAAATCTCGTTTTGAACATCAAAATATACTTTTTCTGCAATGGATTTTTTAATATGAGGTTCTTCTAATTGGCTCTTTGAAAATTGAGCAGGAAATAATCTATCATGAACTTCATTTTTGAGAAATTTCTTGTCCTTATTAAGCCATGTCCATAATCTTATAATATTGAAATCCATAGTGTTGATGTAGAGTATCACGGATATATTCCAATTTGAGACGTGAGTAATCTCAATTTTTCCTCCGGTAATTTCTCATCTATACTGAATCACTCAAATTTTTCAAACTCACATACTCATAAAATTGACTCATTTCTGCGTCTTTGCCTTAACTGAATATTATTGATTATTTTAGAAATATATTTATACAATCAAAGAACGTTCATCAATATTATGTTTTCCTATAAAT
>JAKDMR010000378.1 GCA_030452275.1 Candidatus Nitrosocosmicus sp.
CTTATGAATGAATATTAATTCGAGTATCATGAATACAAAAGTAACATATCGGGATATTATTTCCCAGAGCTATTAATAGATTACATAAACCCCTATAGATTTCAGAAGAATAGACAATTTAATTATATTGCTGCAACCGAATCTCTCCATGTTAAATAGTTTGATCTAGAGCTTATCTCATTATGCCAATAGATCCAGATTTTCCAAAAAATCATAACGTAATCGGTAAACATTCAACTTCAGATGGCTCTTATTTTCATTTTGTATGGGGGCCAGGTAGAGCAAATGCAGAGTCTTCTACCAATAAAGAAGTTCAGGAAGCCTACAAGGCAAGAGGAGAAGAATATGTTCCTCTTGGTATTCACGGAACATTTGTCGCAGTAGATTGGGATTCGTGTATTTCTGATGGGGCTTGTATTGAGGCCTGTCCTGTTCAAGTTTATCAATGGTACAGGTCAGAACAAGATGTACCGGCTATTGAAATGTTAAACGCTGTTAGCGAAGGAACAGGAGATGATCACAATAGAGAGGGACGAAAAGATTATACAGACAAGCCAGATCCAATCCGCGAGAGCGCCTGTATATGGTGTATGGCATGTGTGACAGTGTGTCCTACCAACTCAATCAAAGTAGATGAAGCTAATCTGCCGGTCCATGAGGACCAAGCACAGAAATTTGTTGAAAGTTAATTGGTAACATAATGAGAAAGAATATATTTCAAACTTGTTTGCAAATTATATTTATGCTTGTGGATAGTCGATAGGTTTAGTGTAACAATAAAACTGGAAGATCCACATTACTGATTATCTTTCTTGTTTCGCTGAAAAAGGATTTTATCCAAGAATCCATATGTGATGATGATATAATAAGCAAATCATATTTTGATTCTAATGTTTCCTTAGCAATTTCATCTACTATGAATCCTGCTCTTATTTTGTATGATACTTTATTTTTAAAACCAGTACTTTCAATCTCTTTAATCTTATCTTCCATAGATTTGATGATTTCTCCCTCCACATTAATCGAATAGTAGTTGTGTTTTCTTAAATCTGATTCATCAGTTGAACTTACTTCAGGTTTGGTATCTCCGTTTTCATTTGAAATATCCATGGAAGAATTTTCTAATTTGTCTATGTTCTCTAAGACCTGTAAAATGACAATTTCAGCTTTTGTAATATTTGATAAATATATGGAATAGTTGATTGCTTTGGCTGATTTCTTAGTTCCATCATAGGTAACTAATATCTTCTTAAATGGAGGAACGCTTGATTCAAATTCTGAATCATAATTGCTACTAGTGCTGACCGGCTTGATTTCATTCTGTGATTCATTATGAATGTCTTTAGAAGGAATAATATCCGAGTTACCTACAGGAGTAATTTCATTATTTGTGCTCATAATATTCTTAGACTAACATGCTATTTATAGGACAATAGCAATTAGAAATATTGTTTTTTCTTCGAGTGTAGTATACGAATCAATTATTAAAAATGCGTAGTTATACTAAGTAAAATTGCCGCTTATTATAATAAGTAGATAGGAATGTGAAGCTAAAATATGTCATATACTCAGCTTTTTGAGAAATCTTTTACACAGTAGTAACGATTATATTGTCTGTTACTCCAATAATGTACTAATCGTCGAATCGTGGCTTCACAACTACCTCTTTTTATTTTGTTTGTTTGAAGTCATTTTTGATTTGTCCCAAAGAATATTCTGATGTATATTTGATTGAGAGTCGTTTGGATTATTGTTTCAGTGAACTCTATGCTCTGTTGATTGATAACTCATAAATTGATTTATGGAATTTGCTAGTAATTTGTCATTTGTATGTAGTATTAATATCGAACCATTTTCTAAATCCTGAATTTGATGTTGTATTAGTTCCTTATTCTGCGACATAGCATCAGTTCCTGGAACAGTTTGAGCATGAATATAAAAAGGTTTTGTAAAGTCGCCGGCAGCAAAGTCTTTCTTAATATCTCTTGTGCGACTTTGAATCTGGTTGATCGTTTGTCGGTCTTTATCTTCCAGTGCCGTTATCTTTATTTGTCCTCCATTCTTTGTAGCGATGAATTCATGAGATTTTGGTTTGATCAAAACCCATTGCAATATTACCTCTTTGTATCATCTCGGTCATATTGTGATTGCCAGGATCCGATTGGGTCAATATCACCGAGCTACTGTCTAGATTATCGGATAATGAATCTTGAGCATGACTTGTACCTGCGACATTAATAGAACCAAGCGTTACAACAAGTATGACAAATTGAATACAAATTATTTTCATATTAAACAAACTTTTACCTATTACCTTGATAATTGATATTCATAATAAAGAATTGTTGTTCATTCATAAAAGTATTAATGTAGATACCGATTCTCCTAATTTCTTGTGATTATTCGACTTCCCTAATCTTACCCGTTTTTATGTCTTAAATGAATCCGAGAACTGAAGTAATATTTGAAAGAAATGGAGAGGTGCGAATTTTCTTAATTTGATCTCTTACATTTTCTTCTAAATCACTAAACGAATGAAATTTAATATCTGAAGCATCTGAGTTATATTTTTCTGAGATTCTTTTTTGCAAATCTTCATCATTAAAAGTAGCCATACCACATTCGGTATGATTTATTATGATGATTTTCTCAGTTCCCAGCAATTCATGCGAGATAATGAGAGATCGTAATGCGTCATCGGTAACAATGCCGCCAGCATTTCTTATTATATGTGCTTCACCAATTTTTAAGCCCAATACTTCATTGATAAATATTCTTGCATCCATACAGGTCAATACGGCAAC
Organism: Candidatus Nitrosocosmicus sp.; assembly: GCA_030452275.1. GTDB lineage: Archaea > Thermoproteota > Nitrososphaeria > Nitrososphaerales > Nitrososphaeraceae > Nitrosocosmicus. Next base: position 2,805 of record JAKDMR010000378.1, read on the forward strand.
CTTTTTTGATGGATGAGGAGGTAAATCGCCATGGGTAAAATTTTCAGCATACTGTCTATTTTGAGAAATGATTGATTCTATATCTATCATAATAATAACTAATACACAATCATCTGAATTAATTCTTAAGTATGATCTTTTGCAGTATTATTGATAGTAAGATTAATAATGTAAAATA
>JAKDMR010000379.1 GCA_030452275.1 Candidatus Nitrosocosmicus sp.
ATTCTCCGTGCAGAATTCGTGTAAGATGCTGTAAATTTTGTATAAGTTTAAAATACAATATACGAATTTTTAGAGATCGTTTAATTATTCAGAAGACCTACTTAAAGACCGTATATTTGTTAGAAATTACGACATGGGTTTAATTATTCGAAGTTAGAGGAAACTAATTCTTAACCTCTAAAACTATCCCGTATATCCACAAATACCCGACCTGGGTGAATTAACAATAGGTGAGGTCATTTCTTCACCACATTCGTGTTCCGTTACACAGGATTTGCAAAAAGAAGATTGTCTTCTACCACCTGTTTTTTCATAAATACAAATAGTACATATTTCGGTAGCTTTTTCTTTTTTGCAATCAAAACATTTGTAATCAATCTCGTCATTTCTTGCAGAAATCTTGATTAACTTGTTACGATTTTTTGTTGTTATGACTCGGTGGGATGAGACTACTTTGATATCTAACAAGGTAGAGCTCCCATAATCATATGTGTATCCAATGTTCATGTCTTTTTGAAGTAATAATTCTTTTAATTTTATTCTCATGCTTTTACTATCATTATCAGCTAGTTTATCTATTTGTGAGTCATAGGTTTCTTCCATAACTATAAATGAACTTAAATGCCCACAACATTCAAGCCAGGTGTCTCTAAGAAAAGAGTCTAGATTAAAAAGGGTAAGATCTTCACTTAGGTCGATGTATAACCAATATTCGGGATATTCCGGTGAAGTGACTCTTAGCAGATAGTATGTAACTTCATCAACCTTTTTTATTTTGTTTCCAGTTGTCTTAGCTGATGAAGTTGTTTCTTTGAATTCTTTAAAGAAACCCTGTCTTGACTCGCACGATAGCAAATGCTTTCCCATGGTGCTTCCAGAAAAACTCGATAAACAGTACGAACATTTACCATTTGTCACCATCTTTTTCAAATATAGATATATAAAAAAATCATATATTTGACTTTTTAGTGAATGGACATTATTTTGATACGAAAGGTGATCTTTTATGATTAATATTACACATTTTTTCTCCTGAATGTAAGATATATTTAGTATTTTTACTCGACCTGGCAATTCAGACTCGTAATATATCTATTACTAAACCCCTTGGGCCCATTAACTACATGGGCTCATATACTTGATCATTGTATATTTAGATGGTCAGGAACAAGCAAAGTGTATGACGATAATCAAAACAATCAAGAAGAGGTGATCTCCTAAACATGCCTGCAAAGTTATCCACTACTGTTAGTAAGATAGCAAATATACCTAATCCAGAGAATTCAAAGCTGATTCTTCAATTCCATGAATTCATGAAGGAAAACGGAGCCTCTGAAAGACACCAAAATAATAATTTAAAGGCAATTTTATCATATTCTATCCATCTTGACTCCAGATCGCTAGAGCAAGTCAACACAAAAGAGGGTGTGATTGCCTATCTTCAGACAAAGATTAAGGACAGTGGGGTTGATCCCGAACAGAAATGGATAACTACATATAATGATTACTTGCATAGACTAAAACATTTCTTCAGATGGTTATACAACAGAAGCGGCAGCGAAAGAGACATACCTATGGATGAATGGAAAACCCCTGACTTTTTGCAATCGATAAAACCTAAAAAAACCAAGAGATTGAGCCCATATTCAGAGACAGAAATCTGGGAAAAAGATGAATTTTTGTCTATTATAAAATATGAGCCTTACAAGAGAAATAAGGCTGCTTTAGCATTGATGTGGGACCTGAATGCCAGAAATCACGAAATTACGTTACTTAGGATAAAAAATATCAGACTGAAGGAAAAATACGGGGAAGGTGAGATTCCTTTTGAATCCAAGACAGGATCAGGGCCCATACTTCTTACTACATCTTTTCTCTATGTCCGCGATTGGTTAAACGAACATCCATTTAAGAATGAACCTAATGCCAGGGTGGTTTGTAACTTACATAATGGTGCTCCCATAAAGCCAGAGGCTCTTCAAACAATGATGAATCAATTAAAAAGGAGAATATTACGAATGGTTGAAACTGGAGAAATAAAAGACGAAAATGAAAAAAATAAACTATTGTATTTGGTTACCAATAAACGATTCAATCCTTATTGTATACGTCATTCATCTATATCCAGCGACAGCGATCACCTACCTGAATATGCTCTTAAGAAGAAAGTTCGTTGGAGTATAAACTCAAGACAAGGATCTCGCTACATAAAGACAAGATGGACCAATGAATTAAAGAACAAAATATTGGAATATAACGGTATTATAACAGATAAGAATCGCCTACCGAGACCTTCGATTGTCAATTGTCCGCGATGTGATTTATCAAACGTTATAGATAACAAGTACTGTTCCAGCTGTTCTTATCCTCTAAAACCAGAAGCCTTCGATGAGATCAAGCGATCCGAAGACGAAAAAATAGATAGACTCAGACAGGAATATGAAACAAATATGATAGGTCTAAAAGAGGAAATGAATAACAAATTTATTCAAATTCTTTCATTAATCCAACAGAATCCGGTGCTTGCAAACGTCAAACCAGAAGCCCTATCAATGAAATAAATAACACAGTATGTTGCAAAAGAATGAAGGATGATGAAAAAGCAAGCAAAATCTAATACAATTTCTCAGGCTTGATTTTCAAGTTACTTACAAAATCATCTTTCTGAATGAATTGTGGAAATAAGATCTGAATCACCCTATTAATAAAAAATCCGTATTGTTTGTAAGCATTTTTTGTAAAATACTCATTTTCAAGTTTTTCTATTTCCTTTGCTAACATGTTTACCTGATCCTTGATCAACTTTGAAAGAGTACTTCCAGTAATGGACTTAAACTCGTCCTGAACAGATTTTTTCACATTAATACATTTTTTTCGGTCTGAACGTTTTATATGATAATATTTTTCATACTCATTAACGATTTTCTTATCAAATATTGTTTCTAACCAATCTTTCTCTTCTTCTTTTTGTCCTCTAATA
>JAKDMR010000034.1 GCA_030452275.1 Candidatus Nitrosocosmicus sp.
ATCACCAATAGCCCAACGCACCTGATCTGTAATTAAAAAAATTACAACCGACAAGTAACTATAAAACAACAAAAGCAAGCAAGCAACTAGAGGTATGTAGTATATAAGTACATATACATTATCTTAATTGCACTCCACCGCACCACACCGCATAATAATAACAGCAACAGCAAAATATACACACACAAAAATATGAACTACAATATCTATTTCATGCGTAAAGAATAGTTTTATGATTTGTCTGAGTAATTTTAATTATGTTTAATCAGAGTATTATGGATTTTTTCTTCTAAATGAATTGTTATGATTGGATTTTCTTTCAATTTGTGATTACCGATGGGTGTATTCAAACTAACTTGCTATTTGAAATCAAAGCTCGAATTTTGTTTTCATCTATGGCTTCTTCGATAAATGTATTTACGGTCTCAATTGAGTATAATCTCAAAATTTCAACTAATTTGGAATTCCTGTTCAATTCATAATTTTTAATTTTGCCTTTGTATTTATTTTCTATTACAATCTTGTTTTGAACCAACTGGGGGATGATTCTTTGGACTGTTCTTAGAGGTATTTCACTAGATTTACTTATTTCTGCTGTGGTAAAATTAAACTGCTGATTTATTATGAGAAAATCAATTACTCTGGCTATATTATTTCTAAAAATTCTTTCAAGCGGTCTATTCTTTATGAGCGTTGATTCTATATTTTCATCCATATTAGGTAGTCTTTCTAATAATATAAAATGTTTGTGCCAAAATTGGCGCTAAAGATCAAATCTCAACATTATTGCTTTCTTTTTGAATCCTATTTTCTCGTAAAATTTAGATATTTTTTCATCACAGTCGAGAATTACTTTATAACATCCACGTTCCCGCGATAGCGTAATTAGCTTTTTTATTATTTCTTTCCCAATACCTCTGCCTTCGTACCCTTTTCTAGTTGCTACATCTTCTATGTGCCCGACCTTACCTCCGTTATGGATGAATTTTTGTTCTATGAATAATGTGGCTGTGCCGATGACCTCTCGACTCTTTGCATCCTCTGATATAATTATTACATAATCCTTATTTGTTATGATTTCTTTTATGATTTCTTTTTTTAATACTTCATTAGTATTTATACCACCTACGGGGGATAAGTTTGAGAGGGTTTCAAAGAACCCGTTTTCAAAATCATTCTCTTCAATTTCTCTTATTGTGAATGACATGCGTTCTAAATTATTTTCATGTATTGTTAAATTAATCTTTATTCTCAAGTATTTACTCCAAAACACGAAAATTAGTTCGATAGATATTAGAATTATGTAAAATCTCTTCTCTATGGGTTGAATATGCAATTATTATTTATATTCATTTGATACCATCTTAATCTTTCTCGAGTCTTTAACCTATATAGTATGTTAGTATGTCCTCCAATATATCATCCCCACTATGCCAAATCTTGAGAATTTCTTAGAGTTTAGAAACAAAAATTCTCTGGGTAAATGATGTCACCCATCTTGTAAAATACATGTTACTATAACTACCCTTGTTTTTTCATGGTTGAACTTTGTACTATTAAAATTAAACTATCGAATGTCTTCAGCTTATTGTATTATATAAAGAAATTACGAATTCTTTAGAAATGCTAATTAATATATTTCCTTTAATCAATTATTAGTGTAAAAATAATATCCATGACGTCCGAAGTTGAAATTAACAATCCTTACAAGAATAAGATGGCTAGAATAATGGTAGTGGATGATGAAAAAGATATTCTTAGAGTTATTAAGAGAGATTTGGAAATAACAAATGAATTTCAGGTGGAAGTATTTTCGAGTGGACATGATGCATTGAGCTCTTTCAAAAATCATGAATTAGGCTACTATGACGTAATCATAACTGATATTAGAATGCCTAGGATGAATGGTTTTGAGTTGTATAGGCATATCAAGGAAATGCGCCCTGATACCAAAATTGCGTTCATTACTGCGTTTGAAATAAACAGAGATGAATTTACAAAAGTTCTTCCTTCAATTGATGTTAAAGATTTCATTATTAAACCGATCGATATGAATGATTTAATTTTTAAGATTAAATCCATGTTAGCAATTTAAATGGAACTTTCATATCAGAAATGTTAACCAGCTTGTAAATGATAAGTATAGTATCGTCTAGAAATAATATTTTCTTGCTAATTCTTGTAATTGGTGTAGGTATTTCTTTATCTATATTATCTTATCATTATTCTGGTCTAACCGCAGATCAAATTGGCGAAATTGCTTCTAGTGATATCAGGTCAAATGCTATAATTGAAACAGATGGTCTTTCTAAAACTCTGTTACATATCATAGATCCAGTATCTACTAACCTCGAGATCTTATCTAAAATTGTAAATTACAGCAATATAGATGGAACTAAAATAATTATGGATGAAGTTCAGACCTCAACAAAGTCATTGACCGAGGGATACTATTGGATAAATGAAGATGGTCAAATTGTTTCAATAAGCAACGTTAACTCTAGTATAATTGATTCATATAGTAATATTGATTTAAGTAATAGAGAATATTTTGTTATCCCTAAGGAGACCCATACTAGTTATTATAGTAGTGCAATAGAATCTATAGATAAAATTCCGCGACTTTATATTTCATTTCCTATTATGGATCAATCCAGCGGAGAACCTGTGTTTAAAGGGGTCATCGTTGCTTCAATCAAAATCCATGAATTGGGTCGTTTTTTACAAAGCGAATTAGCCCCTCAAGTAGCAGGCAATGTTGGATTAATGGATAAGAATGGTATTATTATTTATGGCAGTAACCCTTCGCTCATTGGAAAATATTATCTTGGAGAAGAATTTCAATCCCTAGTGCCTGAGGAAATTAGAGGACCTTATAATTCTCTTTTGGCTAGATCTCTTCAAGGATCTGCTGGAGCCGAAGATCTAATACTGCGTGGAGGAAACAAGACTACTATTACATATCAACCTGTCTATATAGGTGGAAAGTATTTGTGGACTTTGTTTGTAAGCTCTCCTCATCAATTAGCAGCTGAGGTTGGAGTTTTGATAAATAATCAGAAAAATTTTAGCACTTTAATGATCCTAATAATTGGAGCGGTAGCCTTGGGCATTGCGTTTTTGATCCTTTCCTGGAATAAACGACTAGAGTCCGCTGTAAATTCGAGAACCATCGAACTAAAAGATGCAAATAATTCATTGATAAAATATAATAAGTTACTCGAATCGGCCAATGAAAAACTAAGTATTCATGATAAGATGCAAAAAGAATTCATAAATATTGCTGCTCATGAACTGAGAACTCCCATAATGCCTATACTTGGAGATGCGATATTTCTTGAGAAGCAATTCGAAGAGGGAAAAGAAGAAGTCAAAGTTGACAGAGAACAAGTGAGTTCTATCATTAGAAACGCCAAACGCTTAAAGAGATTGGCATCAGATATTTTAGATATTACTAAGATCGAAAGTCAGTCCTTGAAGCTTAACAAAGAACGCTTTAATATTAAGGACATTATTTTGTCATCCATAAGTGATATAAAAGCCCAGTTATTAAGCAGTAATCCTGAACAGTTAGAAAATTTGAATATAATATATGAATCTAAAAACATCTTTGTATTTGCAGACAAAAATCGGATCACACAGGTTATTTTTAACCTTCTTGGTAATTCTGTAAAGTTTACTGAAAAAGGATCGATTGGCATCGATGTAAAAATCGAGAGAGATCCGGTAAAAAATATCGAAAATGTGATCGTCAGTACATGGGATACTGGACAAGGTATCGATCCTGATATACTTCCAAGATTGTTTACGAAATTTACATCAAAGTCTTTTGAAGGTACAGGCCTGGGCTTGTTTATATCAAAGAGTATAATTAATTCTCATAATGGTGAGATCTGGGCAGTCAATAATCGTGATGGGGGTGCTACATTTTATTTCAAAATACCTCAACAATGAATTAATTGGGGGCAAATCAATTACGCTTTTTGCAGATTTCAAATAATCCATGTTGATCTCGGCTTTGAAAGTATAGCATTAAAATGGAAAAAGAATTAGCTCGCATAGTAAATGAAATAAAATTCAGATACGGGATCTAATATTTCTGAATATTTTTGCTAATATTATTCTGGATTGTTTTCTTTTTCGCGGTTTGCTTTTTTGGCTAGTCTCTTATTCCATAACTTACTTGCAATGAATAGTAAAACTATGGTTATTATCAGTGATATTTCAAGAATTATTAAACTCGTAATGGTAAGAGTCTCAAATATTTGAATCAATACTATGCCCATTATATTTCCGGTAATTAATGCGATAAAAAAAACCTTTAATATCTCCTTCCTTGTCATGCTGCGATTATCTCTCCTTATAATAAAATTAAATATATTTTTATTGAATCGACTTATTTACATTGACTGAATAAATATTAAATTAACGTAGTCCATATTCAGAATCTATAGCATAAAATATCAAATAAATTATGTTTTATTAAAAACTATCGAAACCTCCACCATCGAAATCAAATCCTCCTATGTCTCCGCCCTGCATGTCTACATTTTCTGTTGCTCCTGCTTCTGCGCCAGCTCCCGAATCAGACTCCGACCCCGTAGCACCGGTATCTCCTGTGTCTCCAGCCATTGAACTCTCCATTGGATTAAGAGCCATGCCCATAAAAGACATTAACGACATAAAGAACACCATATCCATAATGCCCGAGAAAATCAAAAATGGCATCCATGATCTGTTATTTCCCATAAATGTTTGGAGCTGGGCTTTATCACCTTGTGAATACCATTACTGAACTTGTCTCAACTTATTCTCTAGTTCATGTTGTTTTGAAGTTAATACTTTTAATCCAGTGTCTGTTAATTTATATTGCATTTTCTTACCCAAGAAAAATATTTTCTTTTCAAATTTAATGACAAGTCGTTGACTTTCTAATTCCTTAAGAATTGTCTCAGCCTCTGACTTTGTTAGTTTTGTAAATTTTATGATTTTATCTATAGTATTAAAATTCTTATATATTGCATTAAGAACTATGAAATGTGTTGGACTATCGTTAAGATTGAGTGACATATTTATAAAATATATTAATTTATACTTAAATACTGTTGCATTTTTTTGCTTTTCCTAAATGGGTTTTGATGATGAAAAAGGTGACATTTTAATCCCATACCATTTTGAAAAATTTAGCAAGATGGAAATTTTTTCTGCATTATAGACTTCAAGTTCACTAAAGAAATCCTTAATCCTATTAATCCTACGATCATCCCCTATATCCTTCGTCATCTATATCAATAATGTCCTCTCCATACATTTTTTAACAAATATTAAGTTATGATAAATGAAATCATAACGAGAACCGAAACATCAATAGAAACTAGGAGGTTAAAAATAGTTGTAGTTATACTAACTATTTATCTAGCTGTAGAAATTGTGGCTGGATATATCACCGGAAGTCTGGCTTTAATTGCAGATGCTCTACACATGTTTGCGGATGTCTTCGGAATTTCGCTTGTTCTTGTGGCTTCTATATTTAGTAAAAAACCTCCAACACCTTTGCATACCTACGGATTCTACAGGTCTGAAATTCTGTCCTCTCTTGCCAATTGTGTTATTTTGTTATTGATATCAATATTTATCATATTTGAAGCCTATCGACGGATTTTTGAACCTCACGATATAGAAAGCTCCTTCATGCTGATCGTTGCTATAATAGGATTAATTGTAAATCTTATTGGCCTCAGACTATTAAAAGGAACTCATGTGCATACGGATCATACATTTTCTGAATCAACATCGGAACATAGCAATTTAGGAAAGACTGATGCTCTTCATATTCAAGGTGCAAAGCTAGAACTATTTAGCGATCTCCTTGGATCTGTTGCAATCATCGTTGGAGCGGTTCTCATATATTATACTGATTATTATCTGATAGATTCTATAATTAGCTTTGGTCTTGCTCTGTTCATTATACCTCGTGTTTGGTATTTGTTGCAAAGATCGATATCAATTTTAATGGAAAGTTCTCCTTCCAGTTTGTTATATAAGGATATAAAGAATTCAATTCTGCAGATAAGAGGTGCGACAGGAGTGTTTGATCTCCACATATGGAGTATAACATCCGGAAATATTGCATTATCTGCACATATAGTAATTTTTGATTCAACCAAATCACAAGAGATACTCCGAGAAATAAATTCGCTCTTAGAAAAGAAATTTGGAATCTATCATACTACAATTCAGATCGAAAAATATCATACAGTTGATGATAGGGACCATTAAATGTTTTTTCATATTTTAACATGAATTTGACTAAATGTCGTCATCTTTATCATATAAAGTAGATATTTATGTATGCAACCTGATCAATAATCGTCCTCAATGGTCTCTGAAATAACTATCGCACTGGATCTCGATTCTGTTTTAGCTGATGTGATGCAAATCTGGTTAGAAGAATATAATGCAATTTTTAATACTAAAATAAAAAAACGAGATATATCTGATTGGCACATACATAACATACTATCGATAAGTAAACAGCAGATAACGGATTTATTCATAATGGTTTGGAAAAAAAGGTGGCAGGACATACCTCCTACTAGTAATGACCTTTCAGATGTAATAAATCAATTGCAAGACAAGGGCTTTCGAATTTCCATTATTACAAAGAGAGAGCGAGTTACAATGCCATTTGTGGCTCATTGGCTCGATCTAAACAATATACCTTTCAATGATATTGTTTTCATTTTTGATGATGTGTCAAAGAGCCATTTTCCTTTCTTTCTATTGGTTGATGATTCTCCGATCAATGCGAGGGAAGTTGTTACCCCTAAACAGATAATAATTTTTGATCAGCCTTGGAATAAATCTTTAGCATCTTACACAAGAATAAGCAAATTGAATGAGCTAATTGACTTGGTATCGGCCTAACGTTTGCCCTTCCATTCTATCTTATTCTACTGTCCAACTCTATAAATAATCTATTTAAGGCTAATGATAGTCCGTTATAATTGCAAAGGAAATTGAAACTTTCTTCGAATTTGTCTCTATCCGAAGTTGGTTTTCCCAAATAATCTAATTCTATGTCTTCCAGATCTGTTTTCAAATAAATCACTATGGAAAATGCTTCGTCTTGATCAATATCACTTAATTTGTATTCTCTAAGCTCAATTCTCATTACCGTCCTCCCTTCGATCACAAATTTATTTTCTAGAATGACCTTCCTTCTATTTAAACTCAACAGTATTGAAATGGCCCTGTTAACTTAAGAGTTTAACCGAGAATAAATTTTAAACAACCTCGTATCAAATGAACCAATTACATCAAGATTTTCTATATTTTGAGCATGATTTATGAACTTTTGTTTCGAAATAAGTCGACTTGCAGGGTAAGAGATATTGAAAATCATTTGAAAAATTTCCTTAAGTTAACAAAGCCATTGAAACACTATAATAACTAATATAATATTAAAGTTCTCTGTATGAGGTATATTATTGTTGACTTATTTATAATCCAAAAATCGTATCCATTCAGGAAACCATAGCTGACTTTCATGAACACCAATACCTCTCGCCAGAATCTCCGGAGAGTTATAAAATACTGAATCAGCTCCTAATTCTAAACCTATCTTCTTATTCAGATCGTCTATATAAGATATCTTGCCAACATATTTTCTCCCAATAAGATCCTTTTGTTGGGTATATAATCCAACTTGACGACCATCAATAGTGGGAACGTAGCTAACTACTATATCAATTTTATTAACACTTGCTTTTCTTAAATAGTAGACTGTTTCAATTACGGTACCTCCAGTTTGTATCGTTCCCTGAACGGAAAGAATATTCCTATTTTGGGTAACTGGTGTAATAATGAACTTGAGTGTCTTGCCATTGGATAATAATTTGTTCTTACTTACCTGTTCTGAATAATCTATCATTGGATCTGAATCATCATATCTGTCTTTTATTATGCCTTCAACCATTTCAAATTTTTTTCCATTATTTTTGAATCCTATGTTTAAGCCTAACGCCATTGGTCTCGTATAATCTGGTTCCGCAAAGATCATGTTAGCGTCTATGTTCTTGTTTGATAGATATTGTGCCTGAATGTTTCCAATATCCTTTCTTATAGAATAAATGCTCTTATTATTAAAAATACTTGACACATGTGACTCGCGAATAAATTCGAATGGATCCATTAAGATTCTATTTTTATCCAGTTGTGTCAGGATATCCATACCGTACTTGGCACTCAAACGAATTAGCTGTCCTGGATTTATTTCTCTTAATTTTAAGTGGAAAAAACTCTCGAGGTAATTCTCGGAGGTAACCATAAAAAACAATTCATTTTCATCCTTTCCTAGAAAGAGGGGTTTAAATCCTGTACTATTTCTAAAAACATAGATTTCCTCATTAATATTTATTACATAATTTCCCCTTAAATGCCTGTCCAGAAATTCAGCTGCTTTATAAGGATCTTTTTGTGCCAATAGCAGTTCTTTGAAAATATAATGAATTTGCTGTAATGGTTCGGAATTCCTTTTTCTTATTAAAGGGTGTGTTGTCAATTTGTCCAAATCTATAAAAAATCCATCCAGAGCAAAATTAATTCTCTCCATTCTTTTGGACTTTGGCTTTTTTTTTGAAAGATGTCCAACCGTCGTTTGCATTGGATTATTCAGCTGCTTTACGATTTTTTCATGGATGGTATCAAATGTTGGTAATGAGCCATATCCACTGATCTCAAATTTACCTGAACCAATTTTCCAAACCGCCTTTCCACGGTGTTGGAGTAATTGCATTCCGCGAAATACTTGATAAATTATCTTTTCATTATTGACGTTCTCATCCAGTACGCACACTGCAACTATTCCACCCATTAAAATTCAGAATTGCTTTATCGCTTGAACGATAAAAATTTTGATATTTATCCATTTATTTGCTGTCCAATAATTTTGGTTAAAAATGCTAAAGTAAATATATATTCTATTGTTAACTAACCTTTTAGAATTGATAATTGGCATATTGGGTAAAGCAAATGTTGGTAAATCAACATTCTTTAATGCTGCTACGGATTCATCAATACCCATTGCTAATTTTCCGTTTACTACTATTAATCCGAATATCGGCGTTGCATTTGTAAGAGTAAACTGTGTTTGTAAAGAGTTGGGTGTTTTGGATAATCCCATTACTTCTAAGTGTATTGGCGGAATAAGATATATTCCGATAAAACTAATTGACGTAGCAGGACTAGTTCCCGGTGCACACTCAGGAAGAGGTTTAGGTAATAAATTTTTAGATGACGCTCGTCAGGCTGACGTTCTTGTACATGTAATAGATATCTCAGGATCTACAGACGAAGAAGGCAGACCAGTTAATCCGGGTGAAGGAAATCCACTTTTTGATTTGGAGTTCATAGAAGACGAATTTGATCTTTGGATCCGTTCATTAATTCTGAGAGATTGGGACAAGGTAATAAGAGAAAGTGAAAATTTAAAACAAAGGATAGAAACTGTATTGTCCCATAGACTTTCTGGTCTATCAATTAGCGAACAATTGATCAGAAATTCCTTGGACCATATCAATTTGATCAGAAAGCCTAGCGAATGGACTGAAGAGGATTTGCTCATGTTAAGCAAACAGATACGAACACGTTCTAAACCAATTATTTTAGCAGCTAACAAAGCCGATATCTCATCATCAGATATCAATATTGAAAAATTAAAGAAATTAAAAAGACCATTTTTCCCTACTGTATGCGAGGCTGAATTATTGTTAAGAAGAGCTTCTCATAAAAATCTCATTTATTATTTGCCTGGAGATTCAAGTTTCGAAATCAAGCAATCGGAAACACTTTCCAACAAACAGAACGAGGCTTTGGAGGTTGTTTCCAGCATATTACACAAGTTCGGCTCGACAGGGATTCAGCAAGTAATAAATCATGCTTGTTTTGAAATATTACAAAATATTGTAGTTTATCCGGTGGAGGACGAATATAAATTTACAGACAAAAAGGGGAATGTCTTCCCTGATGCAAGAATAATTTCCAATGACTCCACTGCCAAAGATTTGGCATATTTGATTCATAATGACTTAGGAAAAGGCTTTCTTTATGCTATCGATGCAAGAACAAAACAACGAATCGGTGCTGAGCATAAGCTGAAAAATGGCGATATAATTAAGATAGTATCCACAATGAGTAGGAATTAATGCATGTTATGTTTTGTTTAGGAATTGAGAGCACCGCTCATACGTTCGGATGTTCGATAATAGAAATTGACAAAAATAATGCCGCTGTCAGCGCAGATAAAGAGTTTATTTTGTCAGAGGTAAGGGATATCTATAAAGCATCAGCAGGATGGGGTATTCATCCGAGAGATGCATCTAAACATCATACCATGGTAGCTACCGATATCTTAAAAAAATGTCTAGAAGAAGCTGGAGTCGGTATTGAGGATATCGACATTGTTTCTTATTCTGCTGGTCCCGGATTGGGACCTTGTTTAAGAATAGGTGCTGTTGTTTCTCGATCATTGGCTTCTTTTCATAATATACCTCTAATTCCTGTAAATCACGCAGTGGGTCATATAGAATTGGGAATTAAACTTACTAGATCTGAAAATCCATTGACATTATTAGTTTCTGGTGGACACACTATGTTACTTATTTATTATAAGAATAGATGGAGAATATTTGGAGAGACTTTGGATATTACACTAGGACAGCTTTTTGATCAAGTGGGAAGAAAAATGGGCTTTTCATCCCCATGTGGAAATAAGATCGAAGAGGTATCTTATTTATCAAAGGGTCAAAAGGTATACCCACTCCCATATATTATCAAAGGGAATGATGTATCCTTTTCGGGATTACTTAGTGCAGTTAAAACTTTGCTAAACGACAAAGATAATGATGTCCATGACATATGTTTTTCATTGCAAGAAACAGCATTTTCCATCATCGTAGAAGCGGTCGAACGTGCATTAGCCTTTACTGGAAATAAGGAATTTCTAATTGTTGGGGGTGTTTCAGCGAATAAGAGATTGTCCAACATGCTTGAAACCGCCTGTGATATACATAATTCTAGTTTTAATTCTTGCCCACGGAGGTTTTGTGGGGATAATGGAGCACAGATAGCATGGACTGGTGCTCAGATGTACTTAAATCGTCCATCTAGTAGCGTTAAACCCGAAAATGCATCTGTTAATCAGTCTTGGAGATTGGATAGCGTACATATTCCATGGAGGTAACTTCATGAATTACTTTTAGCCTGATCTTCCATCTGTAATTTAATTTCTTTAACCCAGTTACCGGGATTTAAAACTCCAAACTTGTAGGTTTTATTACTATCATTTAGTTCTATCACTAATTTTTTGATAATTCTTCCTTCAGATCTTGTTTGGGCAATGTCCTTTAATTCAAACTCTATTTTTTCACCAAGTAGTTCTTTAGATAATGTTGCTATTCGACCTTTGGTTTTTTCAAAGGCAAGTTTTCTAGTTGTTAGAGTAAGAATTCCACTCTTCAATGTATCTTCCGAACAGTCTTCGAATAGAACATTTTTTTCATTATTTGATGAATTTGATGTTTTGTCCATAATTTTTAAAGTAATAACGTATTACTAAAATTATCTATTGATGAACGATAGTATATTATTAAAAAAAGGCGCTGAATCAGAACTGTACCTCATTGATTGGCACGGTGCTCATGCTATTTCAAAGATTCGAATTGCTAAAGCATATCGTAATTCTTCTATAGATATTCCATTGAGGAAACGGCGAACAATTCATGAAGCTAATATTCTATCCCAAGTAAAGTTTTTTGGGATCAATACTCCTTTCATTTATTTTCTTGACATGAATAATTTTGAAATCATAATGGAATACATTGAAGGAAAAACGTTCAAAGACTTTTTTTCCTCCGATCTTTGTATAAATCTTGGGGAAATCGTTGGAACACTTCATTGTAATAACATAATTCATGGCGATATTACCACATCCAATTTTATTGTATCTTCAAATGGAACCATTTTTGCAATCGATTTTGGATTGTCTTTCTTCTCTGAAAGATATGAAGATAAAGCTGCAGATATCCGATTATTTAAAGAAATATTGACTAGCTTCCATGTCGATGATTATGATATATCTTTTAAAAATTTCTATGAT
>JAKDMR010000380.1 GCA_030452275.1 Candidatus Nitrosocosmicus sp.
TCATTTCTCTAAAATAATTCTATGAAGTAGCTTGGATTTTATAAATTTTTACATTTTTTATTATTGATGGTAATAAAATAACAGTTAGTAGAATCGTTTGAATATTCTTTATATTCTACTGGATTATCTGATTGTTGTTTGATCTCCTAAATTGTAGTTAAGAATGTGCCAATCAAGATATTTAGATACGTCAATCCTTTTAGCCGTATGGAATAATCTTTTTTCCGCAACATAAATCTGTGTTCCTTATTGCGGTTCTCGTTAGATTGTCCGCCCATTAAAAATAATTTATCATCGCTTATGGATATCTTGTACTTTATGGACTTGGCAGGATTTCCTGCAACAATATCTTTGTCTTCCACATTATGAATAACGGAACTTCCTGATCCTACAATCACGCTATTTCCTATTTTTAATTTGTGTTTTATCGTGCTGTTAAGACCAAGCCAGCAGTTATTGCCAATAATTGTACTTCCACCTACAACTACTCCTGCAGTAATTTGTGCATTTTTTCCAATATGAACATTATGAGCTATGTGACATAAGGCATCAATTTTGGTGCCTTCCTCAACTACGGTATTTGTTATAGAGCCACGAGCAATAGAGCAATTGGTAAAAATCTCTACATCATTTTCGATAATTACCTTTCCATAGTGAGGAAATTTTTCAAGTTTCATGTCTTTTTTATCTCTTTCAAACGCAAATCCATCTTCGCCTATGATACATCCTGATTGAAGAGTGCAATTGTTTCCAACTATAGTATTTTTTAATACAACTCTCGAGTCTATTATTGTATTCTCCCCTACTATACACTCTTCCCCGACTATTGCTAAATCTCCTAGATAACTATTTCTTCCTATTTTCGCTGAATCAGCTATGATAGCGTGTTTGGATATTCCTTCTCTATTGTCATTATGATCCTTCATTAATTTGACTATTTTTATAAATACAAGTCGCGGATTATCCACAAATACATAAAGTTTGGGAATGCTATTGCTGAAAAATTTATTTTTTTGATGAATTCTTTCTGCAAGACTTTTTTTACACAAAATTGTGCCTGAACTAGAGCTTAGGATGGATTGTAAACCTTCGTAATCATCTGAAGAACAAAAGGAGAGATGATTAAATGTACCTTTATCTATAGGTGCGACACTGTCTATTGGACTTCTTTCTTTACCTAGTAATGTGTAATCATATCCTAATTGTTCCAAATAAGACTCGACAGTCCGTTTCACCATAAGTTAATTTACAATTAAATTACCAAAATCTTCTATATAACTATATTTGAGCTTCTAACAATGTAGAAGGTACTATATGAAAGATCGCGTTTCTCTATATAGGAATTTTGCATTAATCATTATTAATGCTTTCCAGTTAGGGTCTTAATCGTCTTATAACAATTTTGATATGCGCAGGAAGATTTTTAGAAAAAGTACCGTATTTAAACTAGAGAAAGATGTCTCATGTTTTGTAGATATTTGTATATTCTACGAATGTATTACAGATCTTATAATGATAAATTAAGGATTATACATCTCATTTTAAAAGATAAAATCCTATTAAATACACCTAGTTTCAATTTTGTATCAATGTTTTTTAACTATCTATCCCTCAGGGTAAACGCCTTTTAGATGGTGCTATGGTTGGATTTTCAGAAGGTAATGACAACTTCAATATCATCACCATAAAGGCTCCGTAGGATCAGAAGATTTTATTATTCTCCTCTTTTACTCGTCTTCTATATTTTCATATTGTAAATATGAATATTCTGGTATTGATACTTTTGGATATTAAGATAAACAAACTATAGTCTATAAGGAGTAAAAAATAATAAAAGACGATAACAGTCGCATTACTTAAAGTTCATTTGTATTCTTCAAAAATTTAGAGTTAGAAAGTTAATAACCCGGATACCTGTCGTTCTCTGAGACAATATATTATACCTTTGAACTTGGTACAATTTGACAGCTAGTAGGAATCTAATATTTGGTAAAGTACCAAATGTGGCCAATGTCAGATCTGAAAAGGAGAGGAAGTTAATCAACTCTTTCGCTAATTATCATCCTTTCGCAGTGCTCATCTGTCCACACACCTACTCCTTCTAGCTTGTCTTGCCATTCCGCATCTATCTTATCGGCACACGATTTTGTGAGTGCGTTAAAGTATGCCTCGGTTATCGCGTTGCTACCATTTATGTCTTGGATAACCTCTGTGCGGTTGACTTCATTTAAGGCTGCCATGGCGTTTTCGCGCAGGTCGTTTACGTATTCTTTCTGTACCAAAATATCTTGCTTCGTCCCAGGCTGGCCGTGTCCCCCAACAAAAACATCAAAGTCCAAAGCCAGTGCTTGGTCAATCGATTTGATTAAGGCGGGCACATCTGGGGTAACACCAAGGTATTTCCACAGGAGGCCGCCGGGCACAACATTGTCAACTGCCATCAGCACCTTGTGTTCAGGGAGATAAACAAAGGTGTTACCCTGTTGGTGGATGGACCCGGATACAGGAGCTGGAGACCTTGGTCACCTATTGGTAAGTTCATCTCTTTAGAGAAACTCATGTCCGGCACCGGTCTATTCGTGTCGTTTCTCTCCGCCAGAATTTTGGCAGTTTCGTTATGAGCGATTATTGTAACATTTTCAAATAGATTGGCAGCGCCTATGTGGTCTTTGTGAGCGTGACTGTATATAAGATGCGTAATAGGCAAATCTGTGACATTCGATACTGCTGCAAATATCTTGTCACCTATCGCTGGGGGCGCATCTATCACAACAACGTCTTCCTGAGTCACCAAGAACATAGAGTTGGATCCACCTGCAGATACCACATATATCCCGGACTTGATTTCTTGCAGATCATAGTCTGCAACCTGCGAGTGTGCAAGGTTCGAGAGAAGGGTATAAAAAAGGATATACTGATTAACATAAGTTCATACATTAGTAAATGATTTTCAATCTACAATAAT
>JAKDMR010000381.1 GCA_030452275.1 Candidatus Nitrosocosmicus sp.
CTCACTCTCATACGGAGTATGTTCACTTTGAACCTAGCCCAGTTATGGTTAGCCTGGGCAGCATTAAAGATTTTCATGTAGTCAGAGCCCAGTTTTATAACCACTTTGAAACGATTTAGTTTTTTTGACTTAGGATTTTGACGTTAAAAATCACAATAAGTTGACAGATAGAACCGAGATCTCGTTGCCAATCAGCTTTATCCGGCAAGAATCCATTAAATCGTAGATTCAAATTCAAACATTCATTGTTAAAGAATATTTTAGAATAAAAAGATAGTATGGATATTTAACAAAAGTAATTCCATAATACTTATGCCTTACCGCCTTCTCTTGCTACTCGTTCTCTTGTTTCTTCATCTGCCGAGGCCAACCCTCTATTACTGTTTTTATCATTGTTATTTGGTGCAATCGTACTCATTTAGGTTCCACAAAGCATTTAACAAATGGATACCACTATGAGTACCATTACTTTGAATAGGAAAACAACAATTACAATTAGACTTTGAATTTAATTACCGTTTTTGTATTATAGGAATCTGTTGTATATCATCAATTTTCGCACCGTCTTAAATATCATGTTAACCACAATTTGGCATGTCAAATATTAGTCAAGCCACAAAACTAGAGAACTTTACTTACAACGTGTTATCTGTATTGGGGAAAAGAAGCTGATTTTTTGTATCCTAACCCATATTGCAATACGGCTTCTTTTGACAAATCTGTTCGATGCATTAGCTGTTTTTCTTAATGAAAGACCATTAAAATACAAATTAATAGCATAGATAATATCTTTTAGCCCAGTTCTATTTCTTGCTTGGTAAATCATAGACAATACGTGTGATGGAAATCTATAACTTTTTTGTTAACTTTAGGGTCTGTACCATTAATCGAAGATTAAATATAATTAAGTTTCTTACTTTATAATGTATTATACAAATAGGGTACTTGCATTTTGATAGAACCCAAATTTTTGACCAAATTTTATACCGACCCTGAGGATTTAGTAATCGATATATTACGAGTCTAATTTGCTTGATTTTTTTTTGATGCTAAGACATAAGAAAATAATGAACAACGTTCATCGACCTTTTCAATAGAATATGGTTAATCTACCACCGAAAAGAAATAGATTTGGTTTGTCTATCATGGTGTAAGACGATAGAATCTCCATAGGAAATGCTCAATTGGTAAAACATCAACTTTTGAAAAGCCCGATTCAACTGCATATTTCTTAAAAGTGGAAGTAGTCATTGCAGCTCCAGTAGCTATGGAATTTGCATGATTGACGGATTGTGGAAGACAAAGCAATATACTGAAATTATAATATAGTTTACCTGCAAAATCATTCTTCTCTTCTAGTTTATCCTTCATACTAACATCACCTATCAAGATTGCACCATTCATAGAAACAACGTCTCTCATTTTTTGCAACGCCTCTATGGGATATGGCATATCATGTATTGATTCAAAAGTCATGACTAAATCATATTTTTCTTTAAAGTTTGCTTTCTCAATCAGGGATTGATATAACGATATTCTATTTTCTAATCCTTCATTATGAACATTTTTTCTAGCGTTATCTATAGATTGGGAATCTGCATCTACAGCATCTACTTTAGTCAAAGGAAAAGATTTAGCTAATGAAATACTAGCCCATCCGTCACCACAACCTACATCAAGAACTCGCCCACCTTTTGATCTTAATTTATCAGCTATATCAGGCATAGATGAAATCCATTTTACAACATCATTTACAAACATGGGCCTATTTCCTTCACCTTGTGCATATATCATATCTTGTCCATAATGAGAGTAAGGAACTCCACTACCAGTCTTGAAAGCTTCAAGTAACTTGTTCAACGCTGAGGATAAACTCGGAATCCAGTAAATAAAAGGAATCGTATATGCAATATTGTCACGATCGCATAATACTGCGGCATGCTCTTTTGATATAGAGAACCTGTTTGTTGAGGAATCGTGTTCTAAATATTCATTAACCGTCATACATTCCAACCATTCTCTTAAATATCGTTCAGAATATCTAGTCTTTTTTGACAATTCCTCAGAATTTATTGGACCCGATCCGTTGATTATATTGAAAAGGTCAAGCTTGTGACCGACATACAAAGTTAGACAACTTAAGGCAGAATTTGTATCGTTCATAATTCGTTCTGAAAGTTTATCAATTTTTTCCTGATGCATGGTATATCAATCTTATTTACGCTTAAAAAGGTTGAAATTATTTGATATGATTTAATATAATGCGTCTTTATTTCATAACGAGTGGAAAAGGATAATTGAAATATATGAAAGAAAACAACCAAGTGGAGAATACTCTTTTAGAAATAAATAATGACTCCTTTAACCAAGTATCTCTTCATGAGGTAGATGAGGTTTCCATTACCATCCTTATGGATAATTTTATTGATTTTCTATTAACAAATTCTGAACATGCGATAAGACCTTCGTTAATAGAAGATGAAAAGATAAAACTACTGCCACCTCCTATTGCCGAACACGGATTCTCTGCATTAATACGGATAGGAAAGTATACCCATAGTCAAGGTAAACAAAACGAGATTAAATATGATGGCCCAAATAAACCTAGTGTCGACAATATTTTTCTCTTTGATACAGGTATTAGCGAAAATGGCATAATCTACAATGCAAAGGTATTCGGAGTTAATCTTTCAAAAATAGATGGTATAATTTTAAGTCATGGTCATTTTGATCATTTTGCTGGTCTTGTTAATGTGATTCAAGAAATATCAAGATCGAATACAACATCTGGTATTGATCTATTCTTGCATCCTGACTCTTTTTTGAAACGATGGGAAGTTTTTCCTAATGGAAAAAAAGCAAAAATGCCTTTTTTGGACGAAAATCAACTAAAGAAAGTAGGAGCTATAATATGCTTTGTATCCTAATTCCTTATCCTCTCATCATTTTGCTCCCTGTTTCTCT
>JAKDMR010000382.1 GCA_030452275.1 Candidatus Nitrosocosmicus sp.
ATTATGTCTGACCGCATATACGCACGATTTTCTCATAATATATTAAAAAATCTGACCGATGAAACTACTAAAAAAATCTTGATAACCCTTGCTGAATCTAAAGAGCCACTATCTTCTCAGGAGGTAATTAATAAAATGATTAAGGAGAAGAGATTACTAAATACCTCAAACAAGTATGTTTTTGAAAAATTGAAGCAATTGAATCCCATATATTTTGAATTTAGTAAGCATACACTTTTGTTTAATTTAGACAAATTTACAGAGGATAATAATGGCAAATATGTTCTATTAACGATAAGAAAGCTAAAACGATCTCTAGGTCTAGACTGGCACGTTCAAATACCCAAAAATATCTCGGATGGTTTGATTGAAGAGTGGTATAGTTTTGTCGACTATTCTAAAAAAGAGGATAGAGTAGAAGTAAAATCCATAACTAATTATTCCATAATGCGCCTTATTTCAAAGAATGCTATCATAATAACTGATGAAATCTCTGGTCAGCATATTACAGTCTATTGGCCTTCAATAAAAGAAGATGATGTTAATTCAGTTGGATACATCGAACGGTTTCCCCAATCAGAATCCAAATTGCAATTTAGACCAATAGTATGCAAATATGACAGCAACATGCATGTTTCATTGTATTTAAGAAAAGTAGCTGCAAATTACAAGACTAGATTTGTTGATATAATAATCAATAATGACCTAAAAATCAGTGATTCCTTGGTCAATCAATTATATGAAAAGCACAAGCGAGAAAAAAATAATCAATTATCAATAGTTGATGCAATGATCTTAGATGTAAGAACCTCTGCCTTTCTTGCTGAAGGCTATGGAGTTACAGAGGTTATTAATAAAATTAAGATAATTTTCTATGATTCAAGGAATTGGAAATATAGACTAAATCTAAAAGGATTTCTTTTGTATGTCTATTTGGAAGCTAGTAGAATCTATTATGATGAGAAACCAAACAAAAACACTATAAATGTTAAAACGCAGAATTTGGAACAGAATAAAAAGGTTCTTAGAAAGTTTAAAAAGCTTCTTCTTGAGGAACGAATCCAAGACCTCTGTCCTTTTTTGTATTTTCATGAGTATTTTTCAAAAGCGGGATTTAACGTAACTAAAACTTTATTCAATATTGTAAATGAAATGATACCTCAATTGGAGTATCACGATAAAAGTGGTATGCATCCACATTTCCATTTCTTATCACATAAAGATTTAGATTATTATCAAGACCTTCATCCACAACCGCTTTCTGATTTTACGTTGAATGTATGTAAAAGATATTTCTTTGAAATTGAAAAATATTTTCAATATCTAACAAACAATGTTGCTCTAATGATGAGGTTGAATAGAATATATAAAAAGGAGAACATCCTCGAAAAATTTTGTATTTATGGATTGTATATGTCTAACATCTTGAGGCAGATGGTTCTAAATGTACGAGATGATTTGATTGATAACTATCGAACATGGCATATAAATTATGTCGAATTGTGCCGCAAACTCCCAGCGGATTATGATCTTCCAAAGGACTTCAAAGAAAAACTCATGACTTCTTAGCGTTGTAGATTCCTGAATTTACAAGGTGTTTTACTATACTTTGTTTTTCCTCATTTGAATTTATAGATCCTAACATGTTTGCAAAAGATTTCATCTGATCCTTGATAGAACTTAACTCATCTTTCATTTTTGCAATATCTTCATCTTTTTCCTGAAGCTTTCCTTTTATTATATATTCATTATTTTGATTTCTTTGTTCTAACTCTTGAATTTGTTTATTTAACTTAATCTCATCTGCATCAATCATTAATAAAGGAACATCTTTTAGATAATCGTCTAGCAAATCTTGCTCTGTGGGCCGATAATAATGTTGTACAATTCCAGTATCATGACTCATCAAAATGGAAACATTGATTGATTTCATGGCTTTTTGACATTGGCTTTGAAATAGTTTACGGAAGCCATGCATGTTCTTGAAGACGTATCTAGATCCATTTTCGTTTTTTTTCTCTTATTCCCTGTATTTTCCATGCATCATTTAATAACATCCTAATTCCATCTGCGCTGAATTTCACAGGGTTTTTTGCCAGTCCCAAATAATTGCCGTATCTTTGACTCTTTATTTGCCAAAGATTTCGCATGACCCAAGAATCAGAATTAATTTTTTCGCCAAACGACGCTCTAAAATCCATCCAATCCTTTACCGCTTTATACGCTTCTGGAGTGATAAATGAATAATAGGATCTATTCGTCTTGGTATTAAACAACCTAATTTTAGCTGCCAGTACAGAATTGTTTTGCAATATTGGTGTAATATCACCCCATTTAAGATACTCCCATGAGCCTGCTCTCATTCCTGAGGATATCATAATTAACACTATTGGTCTTATCCTTCTATCTGGATACTCCAACAGTTTTGCAATTTCGGCATGTAACGGCGGACGGTCATTTGAACATCTATCCCCTCTTTTTATTCCCTTGGATATCATCTTCCAATTTATAACTATTCCATTCATTTCACAGAATAATTTCACTGGTTTAAGATAGTTATTGATTGTCTGCGTAGATATTTCTTTATTTTCTGCTCTCTGGTTTTGATAAGCAAAAAATCTCATGAGTTCGCTCTCTAACCAATTCCTTCCCTTTTCATTAGCAAGCTCGTAAAAAATATTGGATTTTTCTTCAATTGTCAATCCATGTATATTCAGATAATCAAGAAATACCTGTAGTCGTCTAGGGTATTGTCTCTTTGTTTCTGGTGCTCTTAGAACATACATGAATTTTTGATACGGGAGAAGGTTGCTATTTTGACATAACATGGAGGCATTAACTGACGTTGAGGGCATCTATTTACAATATTATTCTCCCTGGGCCTATAAAAGCGAACAGATATGATATGGGCCCAAGGGGGTTTGAGCTAGGCAGGTAAAGGGGTTCAATTACTTTTTTAAT
>JAKDMR010000383.1 GCA_030452275.1 Candidatus Nitrosocosmicus sp.
CACTATGTGTTATTAATACAATGAATATATGTATTTGAAATCTTAATCTAAATTCATAAATTCAAATTTTTACAAACAAACACAAACAAAATAGGACAAACTCTTTACTCAAGATCTACTTCATCTACTCAGTAGGGCTTTTCATATCATTGTTTGTCCTTACTATTTTTAAACTATTCTGTTATAAGGCTTTAGCTATTCAACCTATTTTTTTGCATCTTGCCACAAATATTGGAAATAGTCTTTAGCAAAACTAGCTAATCCAGTGTGCTCTGCCCATATGGCTATAGTGTCATAGCTGGAAGTTGTTGTTGTGTCGTTTTTTCCTTCTCCAAGTAGAATTAACACATGTCTGGAATCTCCTATGACTCCGCCACCAAACATATCATTCTTGAGCCTTACTTCAGCTACTCTAGACATTGCTTTTACGGTATCACTATTAGTTTCATCGGACGCTAAAATAATAATTTTTACTCCTTTTTCGAAGAGCTCTCGAAGTACTGGTTGAATCGATTTTACGACATTCTCTGGAATTTTGGGGATGGCTATTAAGAGTTCTTCTTTTGTTGATTGAATTATTTCAGTAACTTTTATTGCTATATTGTATAATCCACTTACAACCCAGATATCTGGTTTCTCTTTTAATCCTGTTTTTTCATATATTGGCATTAATTCATTGATGATGACATTTTTATTACTCCTCAAATTATTCTCCATCTCTATCATCATGGCTTCCACAGCATTTGATGGCGATTTAGGAAAAAAATTCTGTGGCCTTTGGTTATCCGAATATATCCATCCTCTTACATACAAGCTATTTAAAACATCATAGATTTTTGAGTATGGTACTCCTGATTTCTTACTGATTTCTGATGCCGTATTTGAACTGGCAAACAACAACGAAGTATATACTCGAATTTCGTAATTTGTTAATCCAAGGCTTTCCATAGATTTCTTGGCCTTGTCGCTAATTTCCATAGTTTTATCTGACTAGTTGAAACTTGGATATTAAATCTTTCATCTATCTTGTACTTTACTAACTAAACACCGTAGGATTTGTCAGATCATCTTTATAAAGTTAATCAAATGTAGTACAAAAGGTCAACATTATGGATCTAATACAAATTTCCAATTTAACTAGTAAAACTATTGGTTCTAAACGCACCATTAGGTATACTCAAAGTATATGCCCAGATTGCAATATGATTCTAGACGCTGAGGTCTTTGAAAGAGAAGGCAAAGTTTTCATGACAAAAACTTGTCCTAGCCATGGTGAGTGTGAGGAATTATACTTTGGCTCATATGAAATGTACAAGAAATTTAGTACCTATTGGATGGATGGAAAAGGTGCCCAAGCACCTAATGTAATGGTTGATAAATGTGCCTGCCCTACTAACTGCGGTTTATGTACTAACCATCTTTCACATTCTGGCTTAGCAAATATTATAGTCACTAACAGGTGTGATCTTACCTGCTGGTATTGCTTCTTTTATGTTAAAAAGGGATTAGAGGGTGCTTATCTGTATGAACCTTCACATGAACAAGTACGTGCGATGATGAAAACTTTAAAGGCTGAGAAGCCTATAGCAGGCAATTCTATTCAAATTACAGGTGGTGAGCCAATGTTAAGAGACGACATTACAGAACTTATTAAAATAATGAAAGAAGAGGGTGTCGATCATGTACAACTCAACACTAACGGCATAAAACTGGCTCTTTCACCAGAAACAATGAGACAAGTTAGAATGTCAGGTGTTAGTAATCTCTATTTGTCATTTGATGGAGTAACGGCTAGAACAAACCCAAAAAACCACTGGGAAGTTCCATACACACTAGAATCAGCAAGGAAGTGTGGAATGACTGTTGTTTTTGTTCCAACCGTAATAAAATCTATTAATGATCATGAGTTAGGTGGCATAATACGATTTGCTCAAAAAAATATGGATGTAGTTCATGCTGTAAATTTCCAGCCTGTTTCATTAACTGGTAGAATGAGTAAAAAAGAACGAGAAAAGTATAGAATTACAATACCTGATTGCATTGAACGAATTGAAGAACAAACTAACGGTGAAATATCAAAAGATGGATGGTTTCCGGTTCCATCCTGTATGCCTTTAACAAATGTGATAGAGGCATTTAGCAAAAAACCAAAGTATGAATTATCCATCCACTTTGCATGTGGTGCTGGAACATATGTGTTTGAAGATGTTCAAACAAAGAAACTGACACCTTTAACCTCCTTTGTTGACATAAAAGGTCTCTTGGAATATTTCGAAGAAAAAACTGAAGAGATTAAATCAGGATCGAATAGGTATTGGACTATGTTGGAAGTAATACGAAAGCTTAACCAGTTTGTAGATCGCAGTAAACAACCCTATGGACTTGATTTGGGACGCATGTTTTCGAGTATTCTTCTCAAACAGAACTTTGATTCTGTAGGTTCATGGCATGTAAGATCATTATTCTTAGGAATGATGCATTTCCAAGATAAGTATAATGAGGATCTAGAAAGATTACAGCGATGTGACATTCACTATTTGACTCCTGATTTACGTATAGTACCATTCTGTGCATTTAATGTGATACCTGAATGGTACAGAGATAGAATACAGAAGAAATACAGTGTACCAGTAGAAGATTGGGAAAAAGAGCATGGACAGACATTAGAAGCTGGGTTGTATCGTGGTATTATGAGAAAGGGCAAACCAGAGGCTCAAATGGGATGTGCGATGTCTGAGATGCATAAAGCAGCTGCAGAAGCAGAATCAAATGAGGAACATCGCGGAGTTGAGCTCCGAAATGGAATGGCTGGTGCGTAAAAGCCAATCTTCATTTGAAAAGTTAATTTTTTATATCAAATAATTTTTTTAGTTTTTTAAAACCTCGATCTTGTAACTTTTAAATTGATTCTTATAGATGTTTTTGTAGATAATTTTAAATAGCTTGA
>JAKDMR010000035.1 GCA_030452275.1 Candidatus Nitrosocosmicus sp.
TGGTGGTGGAACATACAAAATCTGCAGGATAAAATAGTACAGGATAACGAATGATATCTTTAGAAACTGGCTCAGAAAGTATGACAGAATATCAAGCATAGTATCAGGATTGGTAAACTACAGAATAATGAATATCTATTAGTTACATAATGGACGATAATTAAAGGACACGATTAAGCACTGCTAATTACGCAAGAGAGATCTATTCTATGAAGTTTATTACTTTTTATCGATTTCTGATTCATCCTTTCTATTCTTGTATGGTAGTGGATTTCGAATATCAGTATCCTGTCCTCCCATCAAAAAAAGCCTATCATCGCTTATGGATATCTTGTACTTTATGGACTTGGCAGGATTTCCTGCAACAATATCTTTGTCTTCCACATTATGAATAACGGAACTTCCTGATCCTACAATCACGCTATTTCCTATTTTTAATTTGTGTTTTATCGTGCTGTTAAGACCAAGCCAGCAGTTATTGCCAATAATTGTACTTCCACCTACAACTACTCCTGCAGTAATTTGTGCATTTTTTCCAATATGAACATTATGAGCTATGTGACATAAGGCATCAATTTTGGTGCCTTCCTCAACTACGGTATTTGTTATAGAGCCACGAGCAATAGAGCAATTGGTAAAAATCTCTACATCATTTTCGATAATTACCTTTCCATAGTGAGGAAATTTTTCAAGTTTCATGTCTTTTTTATCTCTTTCAAACGCAAATCCATCTTCGCCTATGATACATCCTGATTGAAGAGTGCAATTGTTTCCAACTATAGTATTTTTTAATACAACTCTCGAGTCTACAATTACATTGTCTCCTATTATGCACTCGTCTCCTATTATTGTTAAATCTCCAATAAAACAGTCTCTTCCAATTTTAGCTGAATCTGCTATAATGGCGTGTTTAGATACTCCTTTTCTGTTGTCTCTAACGGCTTTCATTAATTTGGCTGCTCTTATAAATACGAGTCGCGGATTATCCACAAATACATAGAGTTTGTGGTTGTTACTGCTAAATGTATTTTTTATTTGAATAACGGGAGCCAAGCTTCTTTTACACAGGATAATTCCTGAACAGGAATTAAGAATAGATTCTAAACCTTCATGATCATCAGAAGAACAAAAAGACAAATCACTTGATGTCCCTTTGTCAACGGGGGCGATACTGTCCACCGGAATATCCTCTTGGCCTAGCATGACATAATCACATTCTAAATGTTCCAAAAGGGACTTTATTGTCCGGCTAACCATGAGTCAATTTGTTATAATATTACCAAAATCTTCTATTTAACCATGTCTGATATTCTAACAAAGTATAATCACTTCCGGATTGATAGGACATGAAAGCGTAGTTTATTGTCTCGTAACAATAACTTTATGTTTTTAGATCATCTGACTGAATTTATCATACCTGTTACGTTTACGCTTGAATGCTTTATATATTGTCCAGTAACGTTATCTTTTACCAGAGTTCTGTGAAATTCATCACATATAGCTTTCGAAGTTATCTTATTTTCTCCTGGCTGCAATTTAGTATAATCAGGAGTAAGAATAAAGCTCCATTTAGAATAATCTCCTTGTCCAATATTATCTATAGGCCGAGTCTCCCTGTAGGGAAATTCTTTGTTCACTACAATCATAACCTTGCATTCTAGATATTTGTTATCCTCTGATGTCCCTGAAATGTTTATGATGGTATTTTGAGGAATTTGTTGATTCTGTGTTGGAAAATTTATTTCTACAAACGAATTACCCGTTTGAATCATAGACAAAGACAAAATGATGACTGAAAAAAATCAATAAGAGGTTAGACATAAATATAACTCTCATATTGAGGCGAATTAGTGGCATCTAGAATTTTTGAGATCATAAGCATAATAACCTTTTTCAAATTATCATAAATGATATCATTAATTTTCCTAGTCATGATTTAATCATACAAAAAATCCTAGAAATTAATTATCTTCATTTAATTACCACTTTATCAAATGGCAAATTACTGATGTATCACTGTTTGATTATTTGATTTTGAAACCACAAAACAGATATACTTTTCCTGTTTGTATTTTTTATCCCCTAGTAACTATTAGATTAAGAAACTTAATAAAAAGAGAAAAGTACTAAAGGCATCAACTATAAGCCCTAATGGGCAACTTTCTCATGCTTTTGTATCTCTCTTATACGAGGATGGTAAGATAGATTGAGGTGTTACCTATCTATTTTTTAGAATCATTGTGGTTTTCTTGAGATGATGACATAATGGAGTCCAATGATTTGTGAAAATACTTATCACATGATTGTAGCCTTTATTACTTTTTATTGAGCCTGAGTATATCATATTAGGAGAAATCCTGTTTATTATTGATCTAGATTTTCATTTTTTAATCTGAGAATGGAATTGGGATTAACCATGTTCATAACCGACAAAGATTGATCGATACATTTGGTTGATCGATTTACTATTAAAAAAATAAATTATTGACTTTCGAATCTGACTTTGGGTGAATATTCTTTTCATTTTAGTAACATGTATTATGTCTACAGTCCTTATTACCATCTAATTAAATCAGTTAGATTTATCATCTAAAGATGGTAATCATGCTAACTATCCGATGAATAATTTGCGTTTTTAAAGAATTGTATTGCCTCTGTCTGGTCTTATTTTTTGTTATAGTATTTTATGATTAGTTTGCTGTCTAATTTTTTTTTGTATTGTTCTTTACGAGATCTGCTTCTAGGTCGGGTTCGAAGTTTAGTACCGCAACATGGACAGTAACTATTAAGATTCCATAATACATGTAAATCACAAGTTTGGCATCGTCTTTGACCGTCAATATATCTTGAGTTATGAATTTGTCCCATATGAATTGCTTTATGTCTTATGCATATACCTATACACGAAGATGACAACTTGAATTGATAAAATCAAATTACAATAATAAAATGTATTACGATTCTTTCAATAGAAAATCAAACCTACTCAAGTCAATTTATCTGCGTTTCATTCTCATTTTTATCATCGTCATAACCTGCCAATTTCTTAACTGATTCTCTATATTGTTTTTGATTGTCAATTACGAGATTACAAGCATTGGCCACAATTTCATTTCCAGGGTAGAAAGCCTTGATCATTTTACATGATTTTTCTACATTCTTAATTCGTGTATCTTGCTGTAATACAATCGCTTCTTTATACAACCTTATCCATCTGACTTGTATTTTATTATTGTTATCTGGAGACATTTTTACAATAATATATAGGGAATTTTTACTTATTAATTTTGCAGAAAACTAAAATGCACAAATAATTACTACTCTCTCTTTGGTATACAGATGCTAGAATGAAATCCTCTTTCAGCATCGAAATCACGAATTATACGGGTTTTACATATTGAATTAGGTAGTACAATATAATAACTATCGGAAAACCATAAGTTCTATTCCCTATTTTTTGGGGACTTGCCCATTTCCAATTGTGAAGAAAACCATACCTGTTGTTAAACGATATCCTTACCCTTATAGTTTCAATCCCCTATGGAAATGCCACCTCCTAAAGCTAAACAAAGATGATCAGTTTGACCTAGACTGTAAGATTGAAAACTGTAGAATTGTCATGGATAAGATCAAGCAACTAAATTAAGCACAGATCGTTACCCACCTATCAAATGGGCCTATCTGATTTAAACAATGATAAATAAAACAGTGCGTGAAATATTAATAAAAGGATTTCCAACGCTTATATTTATATAAATCAGACTCAAGACATAATCATGAAAGGGTTGATCATTTACGTTAAGGAGAATAGTTTTAATGCAGTTAAACAGATCCTAGTCGACAACCAAGTAGATGGTATCACATACTTTGACATTATGGGGCAGGGCCATCTTGATAGGGAGTCTACCGAAAGAATTGTACAAGGTTATAAAACTGGAGAAAAATATACACCTGAATTTGCTCGTCGCACCCGAATCGAGACCGTCGTATCTGATTCAAAAGTAAATTTAATTACCGAAGCATTAAAGAAGGATGCAAATGTACATGGTAGAATCTTTATTTTTGATATATCTGAATCACAGGACTTGTAGTTTAAGATCCTAGCATTATCTAATTATTTTTAATTTATTGTTTAGTAGCATCAAATAATGTTTCATGTTGATTGAGATCTTATTAGTTAGTCGATGTCGACACATTGAATCTTAGCAGGATTTACCTTGTGGTTTTCAACATTTGAATTCAATCATGATAACAAACTAGCTGGTTTATTTGAAATCGCAAGGAAATATTGTTATGCAATCATGCTATCATTTGAATACCACACAAGCGGTAGTAGTGATAAATTCGATCATCGCTGGCTTTAGGGTGTTTAAAAATCTGGAATGCCTCGAGATCAATTCAAATATATAACTTTTTATAATTTACTTTTGGCACTGTTAACTTAAGCGGTTAGAACCCCCCTTTTGTTATGCATGTCTGCAAACAGATTGAACCAGTGTCTGATGTGACTTAGATTACGGTATTCTTTTTTACACGGAAAGTAATCATCGAAACTTTCAGTTCTGTCCTTGATATACTGCGTTGTCCTTTCGATTATGCTTTTCTCAAAAGAGGAATTGTGAAGATGATGCTTTAATTTCAGAAATTTGCAGGCTTGTGGATACCATGTACCTCCATCCGTAGAAACAGAATGTCTTCCATGAACCTTGACCAGATCTGAAATAAATCTTTCTGCGATAAGCATGTTTCTCTCCTTAGATTCTTGGCAAAAAAGAGTGCGAGAATCTGCTTGTTTTTTGGGTCTATTGCAACCCATAACCAGATGAGATCTGAACCAGCCTTAAGTTGGGTCTCATCCACTATGAATTCTGAAATCCTCTTTCTCTTTGATGATATCTTTTTTGGGATGATATTTCTGAATCCATTTCCATATTGCAACATGACTTCTACTAACTATATGTAGATATGATAATGCTTTTGATGTATTCCTATAAGATAAACCAAGAAAGTACAAATAGAGCCCATAGCCAATGTATGATGAAGGGGTTCTATTTCTTTTGTTAACCATAGAAGAGATCGCCCATCTTCAGCTATGGGATTTTCCTTAAGTTAACAGCGCCTTACTTTTAGTTCTTCATCTGTATGAGTGACAACAAGAGCGGAGATTCTAACTCAAACAAGTCTGAAAAGAAATATTCGAGGGTAATCGTTTTGACAAAAATGGGAAGATAGGTTCGTAGCTTGGCTCATTGACTTTGTTATAGTATCATTAATAATAAGTATCCTGTTTTTCATCTTTTCAGCGGACTACTCTTTTCCATTTTGGGGAATTTACATTGATAGCGAAAATGGGGTAGATATCAAGCAGCCTTATGAGTATATTATTGCAAGCTCAGTATTCTTTCTGTATTGGGTACTCCTAGAATTAAGTGGACAAACTATTGGAAAAAGGGTCGTTCACATTATGACCACAACTTTGTTTGGAGAAAGACCAAATCTTGTAAACATTGCTATTGAGGTATTGGGAAAATCTTTCTTATTACCGATTAATATTATACTAGACTTATTTTTTCAAATAAGAGAAGACAAAGGATTTTCAATAAAGTAAATGGAACTATTGTGATCAAGTTGAAAAAAACAGAAGACGATGAGAATGACAGTATAAAATATGTCAAAGACTATTGAAAAACTAATCTCAATATTAGTTAAAGTTGTGACCAATTCCTATTTTTAGGAATCAATCCTTTGATTTGTTAGCAAAGTCTATGGTAATGATGGCATTATTTTCCAAAACTATATCCTTGTAATTATCTGACTTACTTTGGGAACTGTTTTCTGAAATCATCGAAACGTTTGCTACGACATCATTTTTTGAAATATTTTCAATGAAAGATGAGTTATCAAAGAAATCCCATACTTTCAAAAACTGATCAAGAGAGAATACTGTTTTAACTGGTGATTCGACATGAATTATGCCTGAATCATCATGGGTATGCAACCAGAATATGCAATCATTTGGGATAATACCTATTCCAGCAGGAATATTGTGAGTTTCATTTTGTATCTTTATAACTAATTTCGTATGGTTATGATAAACTAGATGTTCAACCTTATCACAAGTAATTCCAGAAATGTTGGTAGGGATTGTCTCAAAATTGTTATTATTATTATTTGATTGGTCGTCTTGACCAAAAACTGCGTAATTCTGACTCGCAATCATAAAGACTATTAAGAAAAACAGCAAGTTTAAGGGAATTACCTTCCAGTTGGTTTTATTCAATGAAGTAACATTGATTTTCTAATATTTAAATTACTAAATGCTTTAGTGAATTATCAATCAAAAGCAGAATTATGTCATTTAAGGTTCAGATTTCTCTAATGTTTTAACCAAAAGGGAATAAATAAAAGAGTGAGATTTCGAATAGTACAATCTGAACAAAAATTATCCGATCTGGCCTTTTTGGAGTGGAATAGGCTTTGCGCTATTTGGGATATTGCTGGTGGCACTGAGGGCAAATGTGCGAGTCTCCTTTATTTTCTTTGCTGTTGCACTGTTCCTATTTATAATTTGGGTATACCTGATTTTGAAAACTGATAGGAAAAAGAAATTGGGCAAAATCGAACTTCAAAAATGCTTATGTCCTATATGCAAGCATGAAGCAACAAATGTCTGTGTTAAACAAAAATGCCCTTGTTGCATAGATATGAAAGATAATTCTGTTGTTGGACATTCTGTAGAATAGCATTAGCAACAGGAAGCAGGCATGTTGTCAAATCAATCTTGACCTCTGTTTTATAACACACATTGTGATCATCCCTCATCATAATCTATGTGAATAACCATCTTACTTTCCAAAAGTATGGGGGTTAAATCTCTCTTCCCAGTTAGAATTTTGTTTATATTTGGGGATAAGTGTGTGATTACGCGACTATGCAGACCCACGAGAAGTTAGGTTTGCATAACTTCTCGAAGGGATGAAATACCTACTTATCACATTTGAACACTTTCAAATATGATCATATGTTATAACACAATTCGAATATTTAAATTTTATTTGAATACAAGTGGCTCTTTTAACGAAGTTATGACTGGTATTGTTTCTGTTATGATTACCAACAATAAACAACTTGAAGATATGTGTGAAATTGTCTAATTGTACTATTCAGGTCTCAGAAAAAACCTCAAAGTTTGAATTTAGCATCAAACGAAACCATGTCTTGTCAGCAAAAAAGAATGAAAGTGGATCCCAAAACAGCGGCCCAGAAGAATTCACGCAAAGAGGAAAGATATTGCGAATTAAAGCATAGACAAAACCCTTGTTAGACGATGCGTACCTTTAGGCCGGGCTGCCTGTCATTGAGCTTAAAAACAGAGAAATTCTTGCTCTGTCCTTATCCAAGGAAAGAAAAAAACATGCTGGCAGTATAAAGAATGACTCATTTCAGTTTAGTCAAGATTATTGAAAAGGGAAAGCATCCTGTTTCTATAAATGATGGATACACCGGGGTATCATACCAGGGCTGCAGATTCCTCAAACTACAACATCAAATTCATTCTCCAATTTGAGAAAAGCCCGAGATAGAGAGAACCAAACAATATATACGTCAAGCATAGGACAGAATGTTTTAACTAATACTTTCCTTATCAAACGGAAAAAAGTAATTTTTATCACGTTAAAAACGGGCTCAATTTGTGTGTAAATATGCATTACAAAGAGGGGGGATAAACGCTTAAGTTAATGACCATTGAATGTACTGGCTATTTTCATTAAAGGGTGTGGACTGAAATTTGGGATACAAAATCAGATATTGGATTTACCCAAAAATAGACATGATTTTAGATTCTAATAAAGATAACTTTTTATAAAACTTTTTACAAACAACTAAAATGAAATTAGTTACTATTGCAGGGACTAGACCTGAAATAATAAAGCTGGCCTACCTGATTCCATTGTTAAATACTAACTTTGACCACAAATTTGTGTACACAGGGCAACATTTTTCACCAAATATGAGCGACATTTTCATTGATGAATTAAAAGTCAAACCTGACTATGATCTTCAATCAAATTCATCTGACATTCCCACAATGAGAACTAAATTGTTACCTGTATTAAAAAATATTAATCCTGATTGTGTCGTTATATATGGGGACACTAACTCTAGTATGGCCGCGGCATTAGCAGCCAATGATATTAAGAGTAAAATCATACATGTTGAAGCTGGGGTTAGAGACTTTGACATGCATGTACCAGAGGAACCACTTAGGATCCAAATAGATGAAATGTCTGACTATCTTTTTTCACCTTCAAGTTTTTGTACGACTGTTTTATCGTATGAAAATATAAGTGGAAAAGTTTTCACTACCGGGAATTTGATAGTAGATGTTTGCAAAGATTTGTCAAAAATTGCAATATCGACGAACCTTCCCGAGTCTATCCCGCAGGATTTTCTCTTACTAACTTTACACAGGCCAGAAAATGTCGATAACCCTCAAAATCTTAAATTACTCATGAACCATGTTGGCTCTACTGATTATCCTGTTGTATTACCCGTTCATCCTAGAACTAAAAAAAACTTAAGCAACTTTAACATCAGTGTTCCTTCAAATATAACAATGATAGATCCACTAGGATACATGAAATTTCTTTCCTTAATGTTGAAATCAAAATTGATATTGACGGATTCGGGGGGTATTCAAGAGGAATCAATTACAATAAAGAAGCCTTGTATTACACTCAGACATACGTCGGCAAGGTGGGAGACTATATTGCTAAGATCAAACATTTTGTTCCCACCCGATAGGGAAGATAATCTGGATGAAGTTATAAACATGATGATTGGAGCAAAAATACATAGGAATCCTTATGGCGAGAATGTTGCCGAAAAGATCATCGACATAATGAAAAGTGAATTAATCAAATAGAGAGGAATACAACCTTTTCAAATACTTTAAATGAAAAACCCAATTGTAAAGTAGTCTGCGGATATGTTCTTCATGATACTCTGCACTTAATACCTTTTTCACTTATCTTTTATGCTATTTTCAAGCCCTAATGGTACTCTGCACATTGGCTGAGGTATATCCAATTTGTTATTAATTAGATGATGTTCATTACATTCTGCGTTGTTTCCTTTACATGCACATCATTTTCAGGCTAGTATTCTTTGGGATAATATCATAGTTCGACCTAAAAGATATAGTTCACTGTTTATTATATTCCCTTTTAATTAAATTCATATTGTACAGCAGATATAAAAAACGGCGATGAAATTAACTCTTTGTAAATATCCACCCCTTCAGAAGATGAATTTACCGTTAAATCAATTATGTTGTCACCATTGTCCCATTTCTCATTCCAATAACTAATTGCCTTGATACGAGGATATGTTCCATTCTCAATTAATTGAAGCGCCTCTCGCATCCATTCACTTTTGTTTCCCATTTCTGGATCTTCTATTATTCCCAACTCCAATATTGCAAAAGGTTTAGTAGCTGATACGGACTCTAATTCTGTATAAGCAGTATCCATAATCTCAGTAAACGATGTCCATTCTTTACCACGTTCAGTAGAACCATAAACACTCGTACCTATCCAATCAATGTATTCATCTCCAGGGTAATAGTTTTCTATGCTGTTCCATGGCTCGTCAGTGGGGGTTTCATCACCAACCTCATGGTAAGGAAAGACGTGGAATACCCACGTTATGTTATTTACACCCTCACTTCTAAATAGGTCTATTATATGTCTGTAAGCATCACGAAATCTTTCTGGACCATCGGCAGTATTTGGATCTCCGTATTCCTCAGTTTCTCCCCCACCGTTGAGTATACCACTCCATGGAAACCAATCACCATTAACCTCAGTTCCAAATTCAACCATTAGAGGAATATTGGTATTTTTGGCATCTTGCGCCCATTCAATTAAACTGTCATCAAAGTCGCCATCAATAATTCCTTGAAGAGTATAAACTGGATCTGCCTCACCCTGATCAAAAGTAGTCCGAGGCATCATTCGAATAAACGGAACAATATCCAAGCTATCTATCGTTCTTACAGATTCTTCTGGAAATTCGATATCTTCTATCCAATTATTAGAAAAATAGGCCCAAGTTATTTCCTTACCAACCAATTCTTCATAATCGATCATTCTTTCTGCTGTTACTTCGTCCTCCGTACCACCAAAATCAGGATTAGATCCATGATAAACTCCGCTAGTAGGAGGGGCAATTTTCACATCAAGACCAGAAATGTCTTCAGACCCCTGGCTAAAAGCATAATGATTAGTAGTGTTGATTGATTGAAATTGGTAGTATACTGACGTAAAAATTGATGTAGATATAATGAAAATTAGCGATATACTTGATATTAACCTCCAGGTCATGTGGCATACATACTAGACATTTGAGTAATTATATACCCTTACACCTTGACTCTTCGTAGTCTCCATCAGCTTTAGTAGAAATCTTCTAGTTTACCCTCACACTAGATGAAAGTATTCGTTAAATAATATTTCAGATCTTGTGTTACCTATTATTAGGTCACATTATTATCAGAGCGTTAATCATCCATTGGTATGACTACTAATTCTATGAAATCTGAAATGAAAATGCATAACAGCACGTTTCATTTTATCTGTAGACCATAAATGATAAAGAAAATCCCCACATGGAAATAGATCTAGTACCAACTATAATTTGCCGAAAATATATTATCTTTTTTCATTTAACTCGTGGGAGCTAAACATGCCTGGTTGGATTAGTAAGATCATACTTTCTACGACTACCGCCTTTATAACGCATCAAATTTATGCCAAGGTCCTGTTAACATAATGTTGAGTGGATAATTAAAGTTGCTCTATTTCCATTATGTTAACTAAAAGGAATAGAATGTCTTCGAACTATATTCTCCTATGTTAGCGGAGCGGTTATATTAATAAATTCATAACATCTATTTCTTTTAAACAACTCAATGGTATTAAAGAGCCTAAACTTATTATCTCAATCCATTATTTGAATTAACGATTGCCTACAATTACATTTTCTTGAGGTAATATCATAGTCTGATTATCAAGAACCACTTTGTTACTATTTAAACCATTTAGAATTCCTGTTTTAATAGATGTTGTAGCATTAGTAATACTATATGTGGGATTATTTGATAATGGATTTGATATTAAAGAAGTATTTTTTAGGATATGGTCTTCAAGTGTGGACTCGTATACTTTGCTTTGTCTATCCCCTAAAGAAGGTATTGCAACATATGTAGAGTCTTTTACCTGGGCCGATGTAGACAGCGATATAGTTTGAGAAAAAGCAATATCAATATTAGATTTGACATATATCAAAGAAAATAAGATTATAGATACCAAAAATACAAATCCAATGCCTTCTATTTTATTTCTGGAGCTAGTCATCTCGGTTTAATCCAATCTAACAATTTTAGAACCATTCTCATCAATGTAATGTATACTTCCAGCAGAGTCAACCTCAATATCAGATGGTTTTTCTTGCACATTCCACTCAGTAAATTCACTGGAAAATGGTGCAAGTCTTCCGATTGTATTTGAATTACTTTCTATGAAATATACATTACCTGTAGTACGATCAAACTTTATTGAAGTTGGAAGGCTATTAGGAGTAGGTATATTCCATTCTGTAATAAGATTGGTGGTAGGTGCAAGTCTTCCGATTGTATTTGAATTACTGTCTACATAATACATCTCATTACTACCAGAGAAGCCCAAAGCCAGAGATTTTATACTGGTTGTATTAGATTGGATATGCCATTCTGTAAGTGTATTAGTCGCCGGAACAAGTCTTCCGATTGTATTTGAATTACTTTCTATGAAATATATATCCCCGGTTGATGAATCTACATTCAATGAGCCAAATTGCCTATTGTTGTCCTTTACACCCGAATTATTGCCTACAGTGAAATCAGAAGAATTTGATTGGATATGCCATTCTGTAAGTGTATTAGTCGCCGGAACAAGTCTTCCGATTG
>JAKDMR010000384.1 GCA_030452275.1 Candidatus Nitrosocosmicus sp.
ACATGAAGAACTATTTGTTGAGAAGGGTTTAGGAATATATGTTAAATGGTATAGTCGCGCATTGTATTTGTATTTTCTTGGGTTATCAACTAGATGTGTTGCCAAAGCAATATTTTATCTACTCAAGGTCAAAAGAAGCCATATCTCAATTTGGAAGGGGATTCAAATATGTCATCCTAGAAAGATATCCTCACAAAGAGAAAGAAAATAGAGGAATACATAGTTGATGAGACTTTGATCAAAGTTGGATCGGAGTTAGTATGGCTTTGGGTTGCTATAGAATCTCAAAACAGGCGAATTCTCGCACTATTTATCTCTAACGAAAGGAACACGTTTGTTGCAGAGAGGTGTCTTTCAGGTTTATGGTAAGCATCCGATGTCTACAGATGGAGGTACTTGGTACCCAATGGCATGCAGATTCCTGAAACTAAATCACCACATCCATTCCTCTATAGAGAAAAGACTTATCGAAAGAACAATGCAGTACATAAAGGACAAAACAGAAAATTTCGACAAATACTTTCCTTGCGGGTTAAAAAGTTGCAAGTTAAAGCATGTACGGAATTGACTACTGTTTTTTGTTGACTATTATAACAGAGGGATAAAACCTGTTAAATAAAGAGTCTAAAATCTTGATGGCTACATCTTCATCTTATCGCGTGCAGTGGCCAGTAATCATTGACTTCCGTAGAGACTGAACGCTTTGTATGGACTCTATGGATCATAGAGTTCCGACTAATATTTCATTATCGAGAATCGTTGGGGGAGGATCATCATAATACAATCAAATGCCAGATATGAGCGTCCTGGCGATCTGGCATATAATGATCTGTGGTTAGTATGGACGAAAAGAAAATGTACTCAGAGATTGATTACCTTTACAACCTTAGCTGGGTCCAGGATAAGGACCTGGGCATAATTCAGTCATGTGATCTTTATAGTAGGTGGATGAACAAGCCATACTCCCAAGATCATCATCTACTGCAGCATTATCTACTTCCTCTGCAGTAGCGTCTACAGTATAAGTAACTGTGAATGGTTCCTGGTAACTATGGAATGCAAGCATGTGTCCAGCAAAGTCCATGCTACTAGAGTTTATGGGTGTTCCACTGCCACTGTCTGGCTCGACATAGGTGAATGCTTCCACGCCGTCACCATATGGAAGGACGAACGGTATACCGAATTGTGATACTGTCTGATTCGATACTGCACTTGTGTTGTGAACATGACCTACTACTATATTTACGGGCTTGCTAGCAGTCCATGTGACATGTCCTACCCATACCATGTTATCAGCTATGGGTGGGAGAGCTATTGCAATTTGTCCAGATTCACTTCCTTGATGAGAACCATTGACTGAAGTTTGTGTCTTTGTCAATGTTACATCAGTTGAATGTTCTTCTTGAGCAATAACACTCATAGGCATTGACGATATCATTAAAGCAGCAACTAACCCCATAAACAATCCAATGATTTTGATCTTTTTCATAACAATTTCTATCAAAATTAAGTATATAAAGAAAAAGATGATTAAAGAATCATTTGAATGGAAAAACCTAATGAATTAGTACGGGGCTAACTCACAAGATTCAACGGTGTACCTATACTTACTATATGGAAGACGATCGTTCCAGAAAACTCGGATGTAATATTAGAGAATGAAACAGACGATAATGTAGAGTAGATGTATGAAGCGTCTTTTACAACACAACCACAAGAAATATGATTCTCTTTTAACTGATAACGGTGGGAGTTATTTTAACAGAAAGAACTCAACTATGAGAAAATATTGTGACCAATATCTGACAGGAGGAAAACATATCTGAGGACATCTACGAAATTAGCCGTAGCCAAAACATTAGAATTACCCCTTGTCATAAATTTGAGCATTTCTTAATCTTCAAGATCCTTTGCTTATGGAAAAGACTATCTTTAAGATAATGGTAACACCATGAAGATGACTAAAGAACTACGTAGCCAGATAGACAAAAATGGTCATTTAATAGACTTTTTGTTTTGTTTTAGATGTGTAAGATTCCTTGATAAGAATAACTATGGGGATGATGAAGACATTCTCTGCAGTTACTGTCACATGGGAGACAAAGTTAGCTAAGGAAATTTTTAGATTAATGCGATATAACAAAGTATTAAAATATATTTGATAACTATATTATAGTATCAATATACAAATCCAATATCTATTATTTTAGGTATTCGGATATGTATATTGAAAGCGATTTAACTGAAAATGCATGTCCAAATTGCAACAAGTACAGTGATAGTTCGGAGGTGTTGCGGATGTATGTTTTTACATGAAGTAATTTTGGAAAGGAGATTTACTATGATATCAAATGCTATATTTGTAATGAAATATTTACGTCACAACTATATGTTTCTGATGACGAAATCTAAATGATGCCTTATTTCACAATGAATTAATCTCACTAATTTGAGTTTTAGACAATTTTATGATCTGGGGCTAAAAAATAGGAGCCGTCGCCAAAACTTTTTAAACTTAAAAGACACAATTTTATGTTGCTAGGCGGGTTATATCGCCTACCTGTTGCATTAAATAGCCAAACTTTCGTACATACTCTTGTCCTTCTAAAGTAGTTTTAATTGTTCTTTCATTATAGTCGATATTTATAAGATCTAAACCTTCTAGGTATATCAAGCACTCATTTAACAAAGTATACGGTACCTTAAGTTGTCTATTCAGAGAGCCTCTAGTATGTCTTTCATTAATAATACAGGATTTTAATATAAGATAGTATAATTCAAGACGACTTCTTTTAAACGTAGGTTCTTTCATTCTTTATCATCTAGCAATCAATGATAGATTGTGGTAATAGAACTATCAAAAAAAGAGAGGTTATTGTTGTGCTGCTGCGTTGCTACCAGAGTTTTCTTGGTTTTGTAAGTTGATGTTGTTACCAGAGGCT
>JAKDMR010000036.1 GCA_030452275.1 Candidatus Nitrosocosmicus sp.
TAATTACAGTGGATGAATGTAGAATATTGATGGGGGCTTGGAGACTTAACTTAGTCGTCTGGAGTGTCAGACCGTTTGATCATTAATCAATAAAAATTTTTCTTGTTAACTTGTTGACACCGTACCCTGATAAAATTATCTCTTCCTTGGTTTATTTAAAAGGGTCTATAACCCATAAGGAAATAAACATTCATTGTTAATACAGTTGTGAAGGAATGTTATTTGTCCCGTACATACATTGTAAAAGTTAAGTTTGATCTCAGTGGTCAATTCACGGTCGATGAGGTGACAATGGAGATCAATGTTTCATTACGATGTGTTCCTGTTAAAGGAAAAGCAAATAGGGAACTGATAAATATAATTTCAAAGCATTTTGACACAAGGCCTTCAAATATTAAGATAATTCATGGATTATATTCCAAAACTAAAATGATTCAGATCGTCTGAATTATATCCTTTTGCACCTCAGTTTTTTTATTCGTCATGGTAACGGATCATCAAAGTATTGTGTTGTGGTCAGTATTTGTTCAATTAAGTTTGTTGGTATGATGATTGCACATCTCTCAGCTATGTGACTGTTCATAAAAAAATATCATTTGTTAATTTATATAGAGAATATTATAGTTTGTTACTCTATTTGTCTTTCTAGTAATTTTTGTATTATTTTTTCGCCTATAACTGCTGATGCTAATTCTTGTCCTTCTTTGGTTTGAGCTGCTATGTGTGGAGTGCACAGTATATTATTGAGTTCTAGTAACTCCTTGTTTGTGGGAGGTTCGACTTCATAAACGTCTAGAGCTGCTCCACCTATTCTTTTATTTCTTAAGCAATCTACAAGTGCCTCTTCATCTATGACTTCTCCTCTTGATGTGTTGATCAAGAAAGCATCATTTTTCATTCTTGACAACATTTCTTTGTTTATCAGATGTTTTGTCTGTTCGGTATATGGAACATGACATGTTATAAAATCCGAACTTTCTACCAACGTTTTGAGGTCTGTTGTAATAAGCGAAACTTCTTGAATAAAGCTCTTATCAATGGGAACCACATCATATCCTATCAGGTTCATTCTTAATCCCCTTGCTAGTCTGGCCACATTTCTTCCAATCTTTCCTAATCCAATAATTCCTAAATACTTGCCTTTTAATTCTACTCCAATTAGATCTTTCTTAA
The DNA here is from genome assembly GCA_030452275.1 of Candidatus Nitrosocosmicus sp. Taxonomy (GTDB): domain Archaea; phylum Thermoproteota; class Nitrososphaeria; order Nitrososphaerales; family Nitrososphaeraceae; genus Nitrosocosmicus. Next base: position 1,174 of record JAKDMR010000036.1, read on the forward strand.
TCCATTTACCATTTTTAGTGGCATAATTGGCAACCGGTATATTTCTACTCAATGAGAACATGAATCCTAGTACCAATTCAGAAACTGCGTTTACTGAAGCCTCTCCTGCGTTAATTACCTCGATATTGTTCTTTTGAGCTTCATCTGTGTCTATATTATCCAGACCTACTCCTACCCTTGCTATTATTTTTGCTCTCTTTGCATTGTCTATTACGTCCTTTGTTATCTTGGTTCTACTGCGTACAATAATTACATCATAGTCTTTCACTTTGGATATTAATTCCTGATTTGCTATTTCAGGTAAATATTCAACAGTGAGTCCTGCTTTTTTTAAAATCTCAATTCCCTTTTCATCAATGGAATCACATACTATTACGCTGCCCTCAATCTGCATATTTGAAAACTTTTCTATGGGAATATATTGATTACTTTTTTTAATATAATATTAAATGTTTCCAATGTTAGGTAGGCCTAACTGATGTTGTTTTCAATAATAAAAATACTTATAATACATAACGCCGTTATTAACAGTATGACCGCAAAAGAACTAGATATGGATTATAGCAAATATGATTTTAAAGATTCAACCCAACTTTATGTGTATTTAAGTAAAAAGGGCCTTTCTAGAGGTACAGTAGAAGAAATCAGCAAGATGAAAGGGGAACCTGATTGGATGCGTGATTTTAGATTAAGATCATACGATGTTTTTATGAGTAAACCCATGCCAAACTGGGGAGGAGACTTGTCTCATATAGATTTTCAGAATATTTATTATTACGCTAAGGCTGCTGAAAAGCAAAGTAAAAATTGGGAAGATGTCCCGGAATCAGTTAGAAATACCTTTGAAAAGTTAGGTATACCAGAAGCAGAGAGAAAATTCTTAGCTGGTGTGGGTGCACAATATGAATCAGAAACAGTTTATCATCATCTGCGTGAAGATCTTGAGCAACAGGGTGTGATATTCCTAGATACTGATACAGCCGTTAAGAAATTCCCTGATCTATTAAGAAAGCATTTTGGAAAAGTTATTCCACCAGAAGATAATAAATTTGCAGCACTAAATAGTGCTGTATGGTCGGGTGGTTCATTTATTTATATTCCTCCAAATGTAAAAGTAGATTTACCATTACAAGCATATTTCAGAATTAATGCCGAAAATATTGGACAATTTGAAAGAACTTTGATTATTGCTGATGAGGGTGCTGATGTTCATTATATAGAAGGATGTACAGCTCCTGTCTATTCTACAGAGTCTTTACATTCTGCTGTAGTCGAATTGATTGCAAAAAGAGGAGCACGAATAAGATATACTACTATTCAAAATTGGAGCAAGGATGTGTACAACCTGGTTACAAAGAGGGCATATGCTTATGAAAATGCATCTGTTGAATGGATAGATGGCAATCTAGGCAGCAAACTCACCATGAAGTATCCAGGGGTTTACATGCTAGGTAAGAATGCTCATGCTGAAATAGTGTCTGTGGCATTTGCAGGAAAGGGTCAACACCAGGATGCCGGCGCAAAAGTGGTCCATCTTGCACCCCATACTACATCTCGAATTACAAGTAAATCTGTGAGTAAGGATACCGGAAGAACCACTTATAGGGGATTATTGCATGTGGCAAAAGGAGCATATGGAGTAAAATCGAATGTTCGATGCGATGCATTACTACTTGATGAATTTTCGAGGACTGATACATATCCATACGTCGAAGTTAATGAAGATGACGCAACCATTACTCATGAGGCAACCGTGGGAAAAATAGGTGATGAGCAAATATTTTACCTAATGAGTAGAGGCTATTCTGAATCCGATGCCTTGAGTATGATTATCGGTGGCTTTATGGAACCATTTACCAAAGAACTCCCAATGGAATATGCTGTAGAACTAAATAGGATGGTAAAAATGGAGATGGAAGGTTCGGTAGGTTAATGATTAGTTTAGCTTCATTACTAGTCTTTTTATTTCTTCATAAAGATTGATTCATAATGATTCCGTTATCATTACTTTCAGAAAATAATGTGAATGAAATATTATCCAAAAATGACAGTGAACCACAATGGATGTTATCTTCTAGAAAGGAGATTTTATCTAAATTTTCTGGCTTACCTGATGAAGTTTCACCTTTGTATTCTAAATACTCTGGATTAACTCTTTTAGAACCAAGCAAAGTTTACTTTTCTAACGAGAACACGAATTCTATTTCAACAGACCTAGAGATGCGACTACAAGAGATAAAGTCTTCTACAAGCATACTTTTAATAGGTTCATCTGTTGCACATATTTTTGTCCCAGAGGCATTATCTAAAAAAGGTTTAATTATTTCGACAATTCAAGACGCCATAAAGAACAATTCAGAACTAGTAAAAAAGTACTTTTTAGATAAATCCATCAATTACGCAGAAGATCGTTTTCTCGCATTAGGTTCCTCTGCCTTTCAATCTGGATTCTTTATTTATATTCCAAGAAATTTGATTATTGAGGAACCGATTAGAATAGTATATTCTCTAAAAGATGATCGTACCTCCTCAATTTGTAGAAATATTGTTATTGCTGAAGAAGGCTCAAAAGGAACAATAGTACAAGAATTATACTCATCATTTCCTACATTTTCCTCACCATCCTCACCATCAAATCATAAAGTATCAAAGACAAAAAATGAAAATCAAGGAAATGATTCAAACGAAAAAAGACAAGAATGCTATTTTGAGGTTCTTGAATGTATTGTAAAACCCACTGCGGAACTTGAGTTCATCACATTACAAGCTATGAATGCTGATACTGTTTGTATTGCTAATAGAAAGGCCTTTGTTGAAAAGGACGCCAAAATGTCTTGGTATTCTGGAATGTTTGGTGCACGCCTTTGTCGATTCAAGACCGACAGTGTTATGAAAGGTTCAGGTGCACGCGCTGAAGATGTAGAAATAGTTTTTGGTACAAATAATCAATCATTTGATATTTCCTCTAATCTTGATCATATTGGATTTAGTAGTAGGGGTAAAGTGCTGGTTAAATCAATTGTAAAAGATACTGCCAAGTCCTTATTTAAAGGAATGATAAAAATTCAAAAGGATGCACAAGCTTCAGAGTCTTTTTTGGCCGGGCATGCAATTTTATTAAATAAAGGCGCACAGGCAGATGCTATTCCCGGATTGGAGATAGAGACCAACGAAGTCAAAGCTACACATGCTGCTTCAGTATCTCAAATCGATGAAGAACAGATATTCTACTTGATGTGTAAGGGTTTGGATAGAGAAAGTGCTAAGCGGGAGATAATAAACGGGTTTGTAGAACCTTTATCTCGAAAAATGGGCCCATTTATTCGTGCTTGGATAAGCTATTTGTTTGAGAACAAGTGGACTGGAAAACCTCTAATGTTAAAGGGCGATGAGGTCATGGAACAGATTCTTGAAGTAGAAAAATCAAGATACAAAGAAACTGCAGATATATTTGAGAAACATTACAAATACAGGTAAAGAAAAAAATTTGAATGATGAGCCTTTACCACGCTACTTTTATTTTCAATATCTGAATGGGATGCTATAAATTGACAAGAGCACAAAAATGGATAGATGTTTCCCAATTTCTCAAACTAAAGAAGGGAGAAATGGATGAATTTGATTATGAAGACAAAAAAATCATGATATTGAACCTAAACGGCGAATTTTTTGCCTCAGATCGTGTTTGTACTCATGCGTACGTTGACCTGACTGGTGGTTTTTTAAATGAATCTGAAAGAACCGTAACCTGTCCGTTACATTTATCGTCTTTTGATTTAAAAAGTGGTAATGCTTTGAACCTGCCTGCAGAAAAGCCACTTGAGATTTATCCAATGAAAAAGGAAAAGAACAAGCTGTTAATTTTGATCTAAATTTATCAGTCTTTACATTTTACCTCTGTGTTTTGTATGTCTCTTATATTGTATGTTTAGAATATGTCACTATTTGATCAATCGAAGCAACGATTCTAGGGCACCATTAATAGTATATTCAGACGATTCCATAAAATCTATTTTATTTTTCTTTAATTCAAGCGAAGTTTTTGGTCCTATTGAAATCACCTTATTTACTTTTAAGGCTTGGAGCACTTCTCTTTCATTTTTAGATTCTGATAATTGAGAGAATTGATGATAAATTATTTTAAAAAAAGATCTGACAGTAGAGGGGCTTGTAAAAATCAGAAAAGTTTTTTCATCGCGATTAGGTAATTCCAATAACTTCTTCCACTCCACTGAATTTGATACATTTTTGTTTTCTCTTGTTTCATATAAGAAAACTTGATCCAGTATTATGTATTTGAATTTTGTATCGATATAATTATTAGACTTTATTGATTCTGCACTTCGGGGCATCAGGATTTTTGGGATTTCTTTTTGATATTCAGATTTACATTCTCTTTCCAAGTTTTCTAAAAACTCAATTATTTCCGATGAAGAATATTTCTTATCAATGATCTTATCAATGATATTAGTAGAAGATCCTAACATCGGCTCAAATCCGTACCCTTGCAATGTTTTTTTGGTCTTTGGTCCAATTACTATTATATTTATTTTATTTAGCTCCTCCATGATTCTTTCGTAGTTGTACTCGTTTTTTGCAATTTCAAAAAATATTTTGACTGCATTAGAGCTCAAAAAAATACAATAGTCATAAAAGCCACTGCTGAGCCTTTTAAAAGATTCTCTTACTTCTTGTGAATCGATTTTATTGAAAAATATAGTGGGTAACGCAATTATTTCAATCATATTTAGATGAGCTTGGTCAATGTTTTGGTTTGGGAGATCATCCATCAACACTCCTTCATTTGTAATCACGATGATTATTTTTTCCAAATTATTTAATTATCTCTTTCTTTTTGATGAGAATCATGATTCCATGCTCTGGTTTCTTGAATGTACCATTTGATCTTCTTGTGAAGATTTACTATGTCTCCAATTATAACTATGGCTGGAGGTTTTACATCATATTCCTTCGCTAAACCAGCTATGTTACTCAGGTTGCCCGTAATTATTGTCTGATTCTTTAAGGTGCCGTTTTGAATTATTGCAACTCGGGTTTTATCATTAATTTTTCCTCCTTTAATTTTGTTTATGATCAATTCTAACTTTTCTGTTCCCATATAGATTACTACGGTATCAACCGCTTCAAATAATTTATCCCAATTTACTTCAGGAGTTTTCTTATCTGGATCCTCATGACCTGTAACGAAGGCGACAGAAGAGCCATACTTTCTATGTGTGAGTGGTATCCCTGAATAAATAGCTGCCCCAATCCCAGAAGTAATTCCAGGAATGATTTCAAATGAGATTTCATTCTCGACCAAAATCTCTGCTTCTTCTCCTCCTCTCCCAAAAATAAAAGGGTCACCGCCTTTGAGTCTCAATACCTTTTTCCCCATTTTTGCATACTTTATCATCAACTCATTTGTCTTATTTTGATGGGTGGTCGGATCCCCGACATTTCTACCGACGTACACTTTCTCTGATGTATCTGGAAATAGTTTGATAATTTCGTCTCCTATCAGTCTGTCATATAAAATTACATCAGCTTGTTTTATCAACTCAAATGCCTTTATTGTTAATAATTTTGGATCACCAGGACCTGCTCCACAAATGTAAACTATGCCAAGTCTATCGTTGTTTTTCATTGTATCAACTCATCTAATATATCGATATTCATACTAGTATTATTCCATTCTTTTGTTATTTCTTTTGCTCCTTTTGAAATTAATACTTCAGCTACTATTTGACCCAATTTTTGTGGATAAGCCGCATCATATTGTTTCTTTACTTTGATAGATTTTCTTCCGTCTAACGAATAAATTACGGCTAAAAGGGTCATTAATTTATCCTTATTTTTTAATGTGGCTAACGCTCCCATTGGAACTGTGCAACCAGCTCCAATGCTTTCGCTAAGAGATCTTTCGGCCTGGATTTCCTTCTGTGAATTCTTGTGCTCAATTCGCTTTAGCATTTTTAAGAGTTCTTTGTCATCTTTTCTACAAACAATTGCTAAGGCTCCTTGACCAGGGACCGGTGTAAAGCTCTGAATACTTAGTCTTTGTGTGATCTGATTTTTTATACCTAGTCTCTCAATTCCTGCTTCTGCTAAGATAACCCCAGAGTAATGATTTTCTTTTGCTTTGTCTATTCTTGTTTCTATATTACCTCTTATTGATTTTACCCTTAATTTTGGATACTTGGTTCTAATTTGGATGGCTCTTCTAATACTACTTGTTCCTATTATAGAACCTGTTTCTAGTTGATGAAGCTTATTTTTATTTACACTGTTTATGAAAACATCGTTAGGTTTTTCTCTTTTGGGAATACATGCAATTGCTAACTTTTCCGATATGCCTGCGTGAAGATCTTTAAGACTATGTACTGCAAAATCAGCTTTATACTGAAGTAATCTTTCATTCACTTCTTTTTCAAATACTCCAGTTTGATTGATTACATAAAATGGTCTCTTATCTCTATCACCTTTCGTAGTAACTTTGTCCATTCTAATGTTTAGGTTTGGGTCAATTTCTCTCAAAGATGAAGTAACTAAGCTAGTTTGATAAGTGGCTAATTTGCTGGCCCTCGTGGCCACAACTATTTCCTTAATAATTTTTCACCTTGGACAATGCCGTTTCATAAGCATCTAAAGTTTTTTCAAGATCTTCCTCGTTATGTAGATTTGAAATAAAACAGGTTTCAAATGGGGATGGTGGGATAAATACACCTTTTGCGAGTAATATTCTAAACATATCCATAAATAACTTTGTATTTGATGATTTTACTGAATAATGGTCTCTTATTATTTTATCAGAAAAAAACAATTGAAACATGGAGCCAATAGAATTTACAGTAGCGTCAATTTTCTTGTCTTGTACCATATTTCTTACTGCTTCAACTAATTTGTCACAAGTTCTGGCTACTTTGGGATAGATGGTATTTTTTTCGACAATTAAGATCTCTAAAGTTTTCAGGGCCGCTGTTACTGAAATTGGATTACCAGCAAATGTGCTTGCTTGATATACCGGCCCGCTGGGAGCTAATCTCAACAATATTTCTCTACTACCTGCGAGAATAGAAATGGGATATCCATTTCCCAAAGTTTTGGCAAATGTAGCAATATCTGGTTTTATGCCAAAGAATTCGCTTGCCCCGCCCAAAGCTAATCTAAATCCTGTTACTACTTCGTCAAATATCAAAACAATGTTGTTTTGTTTAGTTAGGTTTCGAATACTATTAAGATAATCTTTTTCAGGAAGGATGAGGCCGGTATTAGCCATTACGGGTTCAACTATTATACAAGCTATATCATTGTGATTCTGTTCATTATCTACCACCGATCGCAGTGACTCAATATCATTATAAGGAACGGTGATAGTTTTTGAGGCACTCCCTGATAATATACCATCAGAATATTCTTGTTCGGCTGCCCCTGAACCAGCTTTATTTAGGACATAATCATAAGCGCCATGATACCCTCCATCGAATTTTATTATCTTTGTTTTTCTTGTAAATGCTCTTGCTAAGCGAATAGAATGCATCGTTGCCTCTGCTCCGGTATTCATAATTCTTACCATTTCGGCACATGGAATTATTTTGGAACAAATTTCCGCTAACTGAGTTTCCTTTTCTGTAGGGGCGCAAAACAAATTTCCTTTGTCTATCTGACTCTTTATTTCAGAACCTATTTGTTGATTACCGTGTCCTAGAAAAACTGATCCGTAACCTAAGCAATAATCGATCAACACATTACCATCATTGGTATATAGCCTACTCGCATTCGCAGATTCAACAAAAAATGGGTACGGTTGAAAATATCTGACTGGACTATTAACCCCTCCTGGAATCACCTTAGAGGCTTTTTCAAATAGAATACGTGATTTGTCAAATGTTATGTCCGTCATGAGGTATAATGATGTTTGTTGGTTATATGTTCTAGATATACATTATCTAAACATAATTAATTATCAAGACCATTGGTCTAAAAATAACTAACTTTCGATCATCTCTTTAATTGGAGTTTTGAATGATTCGTTGATTGTTTCGACCTTTTGAATAGATACAAACTTACATGCATTTACGTTCTTTAGCTTCTATTCAGAAGATCGAAATCAGAAGATCGAAATGGATTCTGTTTTCCCTTAGACTTACATTTGTTTGAAGTCAGATCCATCAGAAAAGGATTAGGTAGCCAACCAGCCTATCTACCATTTCCTCTTCATCAACAAAAAATGGGTAATTTATAAATACTAAATCTTGATCTGCTTGGTTAAAATATGTAGAAAAAATAGACTATAACGGAAGTATGAGCAACTCTGCCCTTACTACTGCCAATATTATTAATATTATTCCAATTATTGCAAGAATAATTCCTGCTGTCCTCGCTATGGTATTTGCACCAGGAGGTAACATGCTTGAAATCAAATACAATATCACACCAATTATGGTAATTATGATCCCAGTAACCAGACTCACATCATATTTGTAACTTTATAAAATATTATTGTTTAGTGACAGTCTTTTAGTAGATTCTAGTAATGCTCTCCCAAAACACTCATTCTACTGCTGTACTGATTTTATGAATTGCAGCGACACCCATACTTTGACCTGCATTGTAATTTAATCATGATTTTGGTTTTCTGAAACATCTAATTCCTAAATCTAAATAATTTACACTTTATAGAATGAACTAAATGTATTCTTGAATCATCTACAACATGAATCTAAAAACTAGCAGTTTGCTTCCTGATTTTGGTTTTTTTTCCAAATTTTCTCGCCTTCTCTAGAATCCGGTAATAGGTCATTGTCTGATTAAAAACTAATGAAATTATGAATATAGTTGCGAGTATTACAGCAAGCATAAAGGTTAATTGCTGCAAAAAACTCATATCTATTATAAAAAGTCGTACACTTATATGTCTAATCATTCACCATCCTATTTTTTAGCCGGGGATCAAACATTAGGTCGTAAGATTCTCTTAATTAATAAATCTCTTGTCGGGGATTGAGATTGCTATGTATATCCATGAGTTATGTGTATTTTGAGATCCAAACTACTTTGTATGAAATGGCATAATAAATCCTCTAGAAAAACTTCAAATCTTATAGGTTATTCTGTGTTAAGAAATTCATAAAAGATAATAATGGCAAATGTGCACATTATTTAATGCAGAATCTTAAAACATTATTATTTGCTGCTTTATTGATATCTGGTTTAGCATCTTTAGCCTCCATTTCAAATTCTGTAATGGCTATTCCCCCGACATATTTAGATGCTGAATATGTATTTGGTCCCCTTTCAGGGTTATCAGAAAATGAAACAGGAGCAATAGATTGGATAATTGTTGGAAACTGGAGATCGAGTTTAACTAATGATACTACTGTTCAAAATAACCAATCTTCAAATGTATTTAACGCTGCAATTGAAATGATCAGACCTGATGGTACTGCTAGACATACTCATACTCTTACTGATTTTACTATTCTAAATATATCTAATCCTGATGGCAACTCTACATTATACAATGGAACTTCTACGGTAAGCTTGCAGGAAGGTCCTGCTTTAGACATTCCCACATTTATTCTAAAATCTAATGATAATAGTGTATTTACTATAATGATGGATGCTGATAGTGTTGATAATCATTTTGGAGAGTTACCCATTTATGGTGTTAGTGCCAATCCTGAATTTATGAAACCCGCAGATGCTGTAAGATCATCGAACCTGAGTGTGCATTAATACTTCTATTTCCTTTTACCTCTTTTTTTGCATTTTAAAAAACTATTTAAATAATGATTGACTGATATTACGAGATGAAGTTTTCTCTATTTGTTATATTAAATACTCTGGCCTTTGGTGTGATGTTATTAACTGCAAACCATTTTTCTGTCTATGCCTTAGAATTTGTACATACAAACATGTGGGGGGAGAAAGGTGTAGCTCAAGGTCAGTTTAACCAGATAGGTGGTATTGCTGTTGACTCTGAAGATAATATTTATGTAACTGATTTCGCTGGATATACTGCAAATATGGTCCAAAAGTTTACTCCAAATGGTACTTTTATTCTCGGCTTTGGTACATTTGGTAATGGTCCACAATATTTTACCAATCCTGGAGGGATGACCGTGGACTCTAACGATACTTTGTATATAGCTGATTTTGGAAATCCAACATACGCAATTAAGGAATTTACTGCTAACGGTACTTTTATTCGATCATTCGGATCTTTTGGGATCGGCCCTGGTTTATTTATTAATCCTGGTGGCTTAGGTGTAGATGCGGAGGATAATATTTATGCAACTGATTTTGGCGAAAACAACAATGTTCAAAAATTTGATAAGAATGGAAATCTTTTGATGAGTTTTGGCTCACCTGGTCTTCAAGACGGTCAATTTAACAATCCTACCGACGTAGAAATTGATTCCTCTGGAAATATTTTTGTAGCAGATTCTGGTAACGAAAGGGTTCAAAAATTCGATTCTAATGGGAATTTCTTGATGAAGTTTGGTACATTTGGTTCAGGTGAAGGCCAGTTTAGGACACCAATCGAATTGGCAATTGATGTCTCTGATAATATTTACGTAGCAGATAGCAAAAACAATAGAATCCAGGTTTTTGATAATAACGGTACATATATCACTCAATTTGGAAATACGGGTGCATTACCTGAAATGATCGAGGATCCAGTAGGAATAGCTTTAGATTCTCAAGGTGTTGTCTACGTCGCTGATGGAAGAGATACAGATGTACATGTCTTTTATCCAATTCCTTAATTTTTTCTAACTTTAAATGACATTTTAGTTAATTACAGAATATTTCACTTTAACTTTAAT
>JAKDMR010000385.1 GCA_030452275.1 Candidatus Nitrosocosmicus sp.
AAGAAACAACATATCAATTGGACTTGATTTAATCAACAGGGTAATACAGTTGAGTAGGTGAGGCTATATTAAAGCGCCAGTTATCATTAAAGTCGCCTGAATTATTTCATTATTCAAAAAGTTGCAAGATGACATTACTTACTTTACCATGGAAGAATAGTATTGAGATTATTGACATTCACTTTTAATATATACAAAATAAGTACAAGAAGTAAACCGAAAAAATGATCATGACTACTCCTCAAGACATCATGAGTTACACCATTGATAAGATAACACAATTAAAAGATAGTTATAAATGGATTTGTTCTAATTATGAAACTTTCAAGAAGAGCTATAAGAATCAATTTGTCGCAGTCAAAAATACCTAATACTTTGATAACGACAGTAATTTTGGGAGATTAGTTGAGAGGGTAAAACTTTGTACCGCAAATGATCCTATAGCAATTGAATTTATCCATCCGTAAGAACAAAACCAACTATTTCACGTGTTAAAATCTGAGCGTCCTTTTATAATATAGAGTCAAAAAAACATTCTTGAGCTAGTCATTCTCTATAAATATAATAAATCGTAAAAAGGCAATATGAGGTCTGACTATATTTATCTATAAATTTGTGATAATGGACGATCCAATTCTATCTTTGAATGGTAGGTATCGCTATAAACTACTTCATCTCTGGGGATTTCGATTTCCTTTACTGTAACTGTTAATGGTGTTAAATCTATAACATATTTTCTATTACAATTAATGTTATATACTGACGAAAATTCAAACTTGCCAGTCTTTTCAAATCTTATCTCATGTCCATGAATATCTATAAAAGTTTCATTCAGAATTTCGGATATTTTTAAACACAATCCGTCAATCATTTTTCTCAATTCTTGTCGCTATATTTTTTAACTAAATCTTGCTTATTATCTCATTTCAATATAGATCTTGTAGAACAAGATGATGATAATAGTAAGATCAGTGTTATCATTTGTTTTGTCTAATAATATTTTAAGCATTCTCACCTTATGGGTAAGTATCTTCTACCGTTTTTGGGCTATCTTTTGGTCCTTCAATACCCTGCTTATTGTATCTTTTCAAAAACCAATCTGAAACCCAGGGCCTGTTGCTTTTCTATTAATTTCTTTTGCAGTGCTAAAAACGATCTGTTGAACGCACTTAATTCTGATTATCAAAAAGCAACCTTTCTTTGACTTTTGAATCTCTTTCTTTTATAGATCAACCAATTTGGTCTTGGTTAGTGGTATGGGAGTGGCGGTTGCAGTAATGGTGACAATGCCATTATACCTTGGATATGTGAATGCAATGAGATGTATTATAGCTGTTGTTATGCTCTATTGTTAATCGCAATCGCAAACTGTTTTGCATACTTGTGTTAATTGATATGGGTCTTTATTTCAATCAAAACATGATATGCTATAAAAACATCTTAATTTTCTGTCAATTACGACTCCCTCAGATAATTAAACTACATGTATAGACAAAAATTATTTTACTAACAATGTGAGCATATGTGAATTGGTATGGTTACCTGACATAGGTACCTGTAATGTTAATTATCTTGTATTCCATTATTACCTCTATTAACAATCCTTTTCAAATTCACTCTTTTACTAGGTTTCAGTAGTAGCGTATAAAGTGCAAACACCATTGAAGCACCTCCAAAAGTTACGCTTAAAAATCCTATTGAATACAGTGGTTCTATCGTGCCTATGATTGTAGTTACGCCAGTAATTAAAATAAAAATCCAGCAAAGTAAATAACTAGACATAATCAAAGTCTATGAAACTGGACTCTTATCTATTATCCATATTATCTATGTATTTATCTAAAATGTATGTTCGGAATCTTTAGAAATAATAGATTACTGTTTGTCTTTTATCAATACTTAATAGACTCATTTTGATAATAATCTGATTGATATGTCAAAGTTAAATAACCGTAAATCCAGGTCAAAATACATATCGGCGACCAAAATAATAACAATATCTCAGGATACCAAAGAGAGTAAAGATATTCAATTATGTGGTACCCTCTCTTGTCTCACAAAACCTATTTGCAGATGTACCTTATGTTCTGAGTATTTATGTTATGACCATATCCAAACACATCCCCATGCCATGATAAATTTTGAGGTTCTGAAATAGACATTTATGGTGCCTTTATTTTCTCTTCTTATGGATTGGTATGTCTAAAATAATAGGTTATATTAGACTTTTGTATAATTAGACTGTTTTTAAAAATTCGCAGATTGGTATTAATTTTTACATATTAATTTTCAATAACCTATCTAAACGGTTTCATGCTATCCAAGTGTTGGTGTTAATTTTTTGATATTTTTTCTTACGGTGCTTATTACGCAAAGTGATCTATATCAATAGCACAAATCAAACAACTACCGTTAACTATATAGAATCATTTAAAACACATTGATAATCATTAATAGAAATTTATCTCCAATATTGTTAGAATGAAAATTGTTGTCGTTCCTAATTTGTTGTTTCAATACATCAAGTTAGAAGTACTGGAGAATTCGCATGAACCTGATGAAGATGTAAAATATGGCAGACACAACATTGATTGTATAAAATGCGGCTTCAGGATGGGTGAATACATTGTTGGCACTCTAAAATGCTTTAAATGTGGATCGGATCTAGATTAGAAGGTTTTTTGACGATATATCGAATTAATTCTCTGCATTAGATGTATTGGTCAGATGGCTATATTACCAGATTATATATCATAAACCCAAGGTAACTATTATTGCAACTATCACTTCAAATTATATAATTGATATCACCCGATCAGGCATATTACAATCTGGATTGATACTCTCATAGAGTATTTAATCGAACAATCATTTTTGAATTATGAATTTAATAATCGTGCTTTTGAATAGTTAATTAGTTAGTGGTTCTGATGGAAGGAA
>JAKDMR010000386.1 GCA_030452275.1 Candidatus Nitrosocosmicus sp.
TAAAAAAGCGTCAGATAAATGATATAACTTAAATAATAATTGTAATATATTATGAATAAATTCCAGAGGGGTTAGCTCTGGAATTTTATCTACTTGCACGAATCACAATCATTCGTGGCTTGTAGAAAGGCTATTACAACACCGAGACCAGTCAAAAAAATTGATGCTGTTTTTAGCCATTGACAAAAGTCTTTGTCTTCAGGCATTGGAGATTTTTTATTCCCCATCTCCAATTAATAGCTTTTGTTAAATTAATACAATATCGAAAAAGCTAAAGCTTACCGAGTCGTTATTTTATAAAGCTTTTTATGTTTTCCCATAAATACCGAATATCATCTAATAATGAATATAATTTCAATACTCAAAATAGGCATACCAATAGGCGGGCTCTTAATATTCTTCACTTCTCTTTATTTCATAAATCCCTTAGGAATAGTTATCGGTTTCTTAATAGAATCTTGTATCCCACTCCTAAATCTTTTCTCAAAGTATCGAAAGAACCGATACAATTTTTTAGTGAATATGCCGACCATTCTAAGAAAATAATTACTGTGCTACAGGATGGATACGGCAAAAATAATAGTTATTTTGGATCAGTAAATGGACTAATTATAAATAAACCACAAGAACCTGTTATCTCATTTTTAGAAATTGTAAAAAGACATTTAAGAACGGGGTATTCAGAAATATGGAGTTTAATTGCTGAAAGAAATAGAAAGTCAGAACAAACTTTAGCCGAAATAGAAAATATAATTGAAGAATTTAAGAATACTATTAAATCAAAAGTCGATATAGATTTTATTTTAGAAGAGAAGCCTAATTTAGGAATCAATGAAATGAAAAATACTTATCAGGAATCTCTTTTTGTAGAGATATTTAACGAGATAAACAATATAAAAAACAATTTACCAAGAAATTTAGAATCTACTTTAAAAAGTATAAGAAAGTTGGATGGAATGAACTCAAATAATTATTACATCTTATATTTTACCTATACCACTCATTATCCAGATAAAATATATGAAGATTATTTTGCAATTGGTAAAAAAGAGGATGTTGAAAAACTAAAAGAAATCATTACTGATCTACTAAAATCTAATGAATTAAACAATAAAGTAAAAGAATATGATGACAAAATAGAATATTTTAAAGAAATCAGTAATGACGATATCTATAAAAAAATAAAAGAAATCTATGATTCTACAATTCAAGATCCATTAAATCTAAAGGGAAAATGTGCATTATGTCCTCCACATAGTTGGATAGATGGATTCTAAAATCTAATTCTATTTTTCATCCCTACTTAGATGCATTTTCAATCAACGTTTTCCATTTATTCTTTCCTTCGATTTTAATCCCACATTTCTCCGCAGGTGTTTGACCCTTCAATGCTTCATGTTCTCTTATGTAGTTATGATAGATTTGATAACCTTTCAAGATAGGGGTATCCATCTTCTTTAATCCCCTCATGGTTTTTTCTCTATCCCTAATCTCACCATTCATCCTTTCCATCTTGTTGTTATTGTGGTCACCCTGAAATCTAATGTGTCTGATATGTCTAGTCCTTGGTTTTGTGTTGGTATAAAACTCCTTGTTGTAGGCAACATGAAAGTTTGGTGCTCCGTCACTGATTAGGGTATTTGGTCTTTTTCCCATTGTTTCTTTCCCTTTCTGAAACAGCGGTCGAATGTCAGCGTCATACTTTGTTTCGGCTACCTGCTGAGCAATCCAGAAGCGGGTTTCATCATCCATAAGAGCATAAAGGTATTTCTTGTTACCCTTTACCTTGAGGTATAGTTCATCTGTTCTCCATGCAGTTGATACCTTTGGTGTTATCTTCTCAAGGTATTTTTCCATAAGTGAAGTGTATTTTTCTATCCAGTTGTAAATTGTCTGATGACTTACCTCTACTCCTAACAACTCTAATGACTTGGCAGTATTTCTTAACGATTCTCCTGAAAAGTATAGTTGCATTGCTGTGGTAATCCCTTGAGGATTATGCTTCATTCTTTCAAATCCTAAGTTGATAGTAAAACAACGATTACAGTCCTTGCATTGGAATTTTTGTAAATTTCCCTGTTTGTTCTTCCTCAAACCACATTTAATAATAGAGTCGGACTTGCAGTATTTACAACCATTAATATTGATGGGTTCAATTTTATGAATTTGTTCTACAACTGTCTTTCTTATCTCAAGGCTAAACTCGACAGCATAGACGTGTTTGCACTTGACACCTCTGAACATGTGGTCAGGACATGAGCAAACCCAACCTAATTCGGTAGAAAGAATTGAGTAAACATCTTTACCATTTGAGGATTTGATCTCGTAATTAATTTCATCAATCCTTTTGACATTATTTTGGAGAAGTTTACCTGATTCCTTTCTATGGTTGGTTAATTGCTGTTGTTTGCTCATGTATGAACATTGTTCATACGTTTATTTAAACGTTTGAACAATGTATGAACATTTAAATAATTCAAAATAGAAAAATAAATGTGGTTAAATTTAAAACAAAGTTAAGTAAATTAGGTAATTCCGTAGGCGTATTTATTCCCAAACCATTACGAGACAGTTTAGACCTAGAGATTGGTGATGACATAGAGATGGAAGAAAAAGGTGACTCGATTATTCTAAGAAAATCAAAATAATATTTTTAAATAGAAAGTGGACCATAATATAAGTAGTTATGTTAGCAACTTTGAACAACGATGATTTGCAAGATTTTGTTAAGAATGGCGAATATCTACATCGTCAATATAACGAACTGATTACAAAATTTAATCATCAATATATTGCAATAAAAAACCAAAAAGTATTCAGACATGCTAAAACGATGGAAGAATTAGAAAAACTTTTGCAGAAAGAAAATATAGAATTAGGTACGATTTTAGTTGAAATTAAAAGAGCAGTCTCTAATACACATCTAAGAGCCCACGA
>JAKDMR010000037.1 GCA_030452275.1 Candidatus Nitrosocosmicus sp.
ATTTGAGAGGTAATAAAATAAAATATGACTTTTCTGGAACTACTAGCAAAGAAAAAAACTAAAAAACTTGTTTAGTTATTTTAATCTAAATAATTTGGAGGATATAGTTTCTGTCCATACTTTTCTGCAATACTCTGAACTCGTTTTTGTTCTTCGGAAGTCATGTGTGAAGGAGGTAAGAATGTGTTTGCATCAACTGGCTTTCCTATTTCTCTGAACATTTTTTCCATACCAGCAGGCGTAATAAGACATAACATGTGAGTTATCTTGCCTGTTTTGTTAATAAATTTATGTACTGGTCCATTAAAAGGAATATTTACATGTGAACCCTTTGAAGCAGTATATTTTCCATCCTTCGTAATTACTTCAATCCCTCCATCTATTACATAAAATGCTTCTTGGAACTTGACATGAGAATGAGGTGGCGGGCCTCCCTTTGGAGGAATCAACATATCTACAAGTGAATAAGCACCGCCTGTTTGCTCACCTCCTATGATAATTCGATAAGTATCTCCTACTATTGATACGCTATCGCCTTCCAGATCGGTTATGGCGGCAATGAAATTGTTTGTGCTTTCCATATTTGAAACTCATGATATTTATATTTAAAAATATAAGTGGGACTTTGAATTATCTATGATTGTTTTGGAAGCGTATTCCTTTCACCGGGATAAATGGTATATTAGTAGGGTTCTATAACATTTTTACAGCACGACGAATTCTTTGGTCTGATTAAGCATGTTAGTGCTTAATACTTGATAGATTATGTATGTCAGCTAGTAACAGTCAGGGCGCTGGGGATACGATTCAAGGTTGAATAGAATCCATGACCTAAGGTGGTTTAAAATCCGATGAATTTGTAAATTACTTTCACAGATTCCATGGAATTATTGGTGAATGCATCAGTAATTCACGTAATTAACGCTTGGAAAAACTTGATTCTGGTTCGGCGGTATGTGAAACAAATTTGATCAAAGTCTAACACCCTATTCGTGACAATGGACCGAGAGGGATTAATATCGATATCGGCTTTAAAAATAGATTCTTCTTTTGAAAATATTTGCATAGATATCATAACTATTACCAAAAATGATTCCGGTGTCTCCGGATGAATGATATAACTGCACTAAATACTATCTGGTTGCTATATTACTTTTAAAATTAAATTGTACTAGGCATATGAAAAATTTTCATTAATAATTGCTAGTCTAATATTTTATATTTGAGAAATTAACATGTGTTTCAGAGAGATTATTTCTTTAATTAATGTCGCGATTGCAGTAAATAGGGTTAAAAATTAGACGGTGTTTGTCTTCTACTAACAATAAACAACTAGTCATTAAGTCAAACAAATATTTGAATAATTATTAATAACCTATCTGAAAGTAATTGTCAATCAGACTGGGAAAGTGAATCCAAATTACTTTTGTTGTTTTGACTAATCATAACATTAACCAAATGAAGTTACAAATAGCATTCTAATCTTGCACTCAAAATGGAAAAGAAAAAAACATCAATCAAGTTATGTTAACTTTATGTTCTTCATTTCCTTCAACCTTTGTAGGATTCTTTTTTGGAATGATTACTTCTAACACTCCATTCTTTACACGTGCAGTAACTTGGGAGGGTAGTATCTCTTGAGCAAAAGGTATTTGCCTATTAAATGATTTAAATGATCTTTCACTATAAACATAATTTTTACCTTTTTCTTTTGTTTTTTCAGATTGTATTGCAGAAATTCCGACCGAATTCTTAGTTGCTCTAATATCTACTTTATCTTTATCAATTCCAGGTATTTCCAAGTTTAATTCAAATTTGTCACCTCTATCTATTACGTCACATACGGGTATTCTTGTCTCAGTCCACCTATCAAACATCTCAAATGGAGACACCGCTTTCATTGTCGGAAACAAAGATGAAGGCCATGATTGTTCCATCATATTTGTAAAATTTTGAATATTCTGTCTAAACGTTTCAAAAAAATCATTGTAATAATTTGTTGTCGAATCTATGCTGGAATTTGTATTTTTACTTTGATTAATTGTATTATTCTTACTTGACTCTATCTCATTTTTGTCTGAATCATTTTTAGAATTATCTAAGGATTTTTTTGACATATCCTACATATTTAAAATAGTATTTAATTAATAGACCCTACGAAATACTCTGTTTACAGTTGTGTAAAAGCATGACCAATTGATAATACAAACTGAATGTGCTTGCTTAGATACCATAACGCTTTTAGAGACCATGACTACATGGAAATCTTTAATTCTGCCAAGACTAACTATAATAGGGTTAATTTCAGTGAACATACGCTACATGAGAATAGTATATTAGATTTATTGCAGATATACATATCAGATGTCATTACAGGTAGCAAAAATCAAACAAATTCCAATTAAATTACACTTTTCGCTTATTTTGATATTTCTTTTAATTGCATGGACTCTTGCATATAGTTTCATGCCCCGCTATGCGCCAGAGTTAAACCAAGTTCAGCATTGGATAATGAGTATAATAGGGACGGTTATCTTATTTTTATCAGTATTAATCCATGAGTTATCGCACTCTATAGTTGCAAGGTCTTATGGAATCCGAGTAAAACAAATAATGTTGTTTATTTTCGGAGGGGTTTCAGATATAGAGGAAGAACCTAAAGAGTTTAAAAAAGAGTTTAAAATGGCAATGGCAGGTCCTGCCATAAGTTTAGCTCTCTCAGCTATATTTGGTGTGTTCTGGTGGGTTATAACAGTCGTAGCTGAACCATCATCAACACCAGTATCATTTTCATCTGCTAACGACTCCTCTGCAACGGCATTAATAATGGCAAACGGTATATTTTACTATTCATCTATACTAAATCTGATTCTGGGGATTTTTAATTTGATACCGGCTTTCCCAATGGATGGTGGAAGAATATTAAGATCGCTGCTCTTTAGAAGAAACAAAAATTATGACAAATCTACAAGAATCGCTGTAAGAATCGGTGTAATTATGTCATATGTCTTTTTTGGTTTTGGAATTTTGACTATACTGTCAGGGGCCTTTGTTAGTGGACTTTGGATAATTTTAATTGGTTGGTTTTTACAAAATGGAGCACAATCATATTTGTACCAGTATGACGTCATGAATATACTATCCAAAATAAGATTGAACGATTTAATGAAAACTAATATTATTTCTGTTTCAGAAGATATAACAATCAATAATGTCTTAAGAAACTACTTTAATATTTACATGAAAAGTTCTTTTCCAGTAACAAAAATAAATTATGAAATTATTGGAACGATTTCACTTAAAAGCTGTTTAAATGTTCCGGAGCAAGAAAGAGATACTACTCTTGTTAAAAATGTAATGTCTCCAAAGAACAAGATAAAGCTGTTGAATGTTAACGATACCGCTGAAAAGGCACTTTCTATAATGATTAAAGAAAATCAAGACAAGATTTTTGTTTGCAATGATAATGACATAATAGAAGGAGTTGTAAGTAAAACAGACATCATCGAGGCAATGGATGAAAGAAAATCCTTTATTACAACCCGAAATAAAGGAGTCTGATTTAATTATCTATACATTTCGAATAGAATAGGATTCTATTATTTTGTTTGTTATCTTTTACATGATAACAAAGTTATGATTTTAGATTCAATTTCGTTTGCTTAATACTTAGAGCCTATCCCAGAATTAACTTTCTATAGATAATAATTCAACAAGAGAACTGTATCAACCCAAGATGGTTTTCATCCTTCTTCTCATACCTTGTGAAAAGCTTTCTAAATCTGTTATGCCAAGAGTTAGTACGCTCGACAACCTACCTCTTTGGAGCATATTTCTTACGGTTTGGTATTGTTATTTCTTCACTATCTTTTCCTTTCTTCTTCTTGATTGGTATGTGCTGCTTTGTCGCCTAACTCAACCTATTTAGCTAGGAATATACAGATTAGATATTTGTGATTAACTGGCCTTATTATAATAGATCACTAGTCAGACGTGGTGAGATACTTTTCTCATACGATTTTCTTGATAGTTAGGGTCAAGAGATAGAGAGAATGAACAGAAATAAGAAGGGTAAGCCATTTGTATTTCCTAATTCCTTCATCCTAGCCATTGGTTACATTCATTGCTCATTTCACCTGCCATACAGACAAACAGAAGGTATCATCAAAGTCACAGAGAAAAGGTTACCCTCGAATCCACCTAGTTATGGTCACATCTGTAAAAGGATCAACAGGTTAAACATCGATATAAAAAGAGAGAAGTTAGTTGATGATCTCATCATTACCATAGACAGTACAGCTATCAAGATAACAAATAGAGGTCAGTGGATGGATGAAAAATGGAAAATGCAGAACAAGAAGAAAGGCTATCTCAAGATTCATGTTGCGGTGGATATAAAGACAAAAGAAATCCTTGTTTTGGAAGTGACAGACGAGAAAGTGCATGACGGGAAAATACTAAAGAAATTGGTCAATCACGTTTTAGATAACCAAGATAAAAAGAAGATAAAATCTGTTTTAGCAGATGGAGCATACGATTCGAATACAAATTTCCAATATCTAGCGGATAAAAAAATCAAACCGGGTATAAAGGTAGGAAAGAACTCTTGTTTCAAATAGAAATAACAAATTAAGGAACAAGGAAGCGATACGGCAATCAAAGGATCTACTGAAGTGGAAAAAGAAAAGGAAATACGGTCATAGATGGATGGCTGAAACAGCCTTTTCATCTATCAAAAGAATGTTTGGCGAACATACATCAGCCACCAGGTTTCAAAACATGGTAAAAGAGATGATGATAAAAGTATCGTTGTATAACTTGTTTAGAAGAATATAATTTTACCAGTATAATGGGTTGAAGAACTAGGAATAACGCAACAAAGCATTTAATGAACTCATATTGAGTGCCGTAGAAAGTAATCTTGATCAACAAATCACAATAAAATTATTATACCATATGATAGTATGTAACACTCTGAAGTCAATCAATAACAGTAACCAAGGTACAATCAACCATTCTATTAAAAAAGAAACTTCTGACGAAATTGCTTATGAAAATACGATGAATTTTAAAGAAAATAGTATCTTAGATTTTAAAACACTTCGTAATTTACGGCAAGGTCGCTTAGAAAGTGTACTAAGTGAAAGATATCAGTATAACACATCTATCGAAAGGGGTCAAAGGTTCCTGCTCCAGCATGTCAATTCCAAACTTGATCTTGTAATTATGTATGCTGATATGGTAGGCTCTACTAAAATGAGCATGACATTACCTACCGAAAAGGTCGTTACAATCATAAAAGCATTTTCTCATGAATTATCTTCAGTAATAGAAAGTTATGGAGGCTTTGTTTTAAAATATGTAGGCGACGCGATAATATCATTTTTTCCTTCAGGATTTAACAAGTATCTTATTTGTGATAGAGCATACCGTTGTGCTAAATCAATGATATCAGTACTAAGAAATGATATTAATCCTGTATTTCATAAACACGGTTATCCTGATTTGCAAATTAAAGTAGGCATGGCTGAAGGAGAAAATGTTGTTATTCAATATGGAAAAGATAAGAGTTCTCAAATAGATTTAATAGGATATATCATGAACGTTACTGCTAAAATAACATCCATTACTCTGCCTAACAGGATTTCTGTAGGAGGAACCATTTATACATTATTACATCCTAAAATACAATCCGACTTTGAAATAGTCTCTTTAGAAAATAAAAACTGGAAATATATTGATATGCACACTAAGAAGCCTTACACAGTATTTACTACTAAAAATACAAGTCAATAGGTCTTTGATGAGCACTGTCAACTTAAGCGTTAAGAGTTCAATTACTTATGAATTTTAGAAAATCTTAAGGTATATGAATCATCTATGTCAAGGCTCCGTATATTAAAGCATTTTTCGAGTTGTTCTAAAATAAATAACCAATAGGAAAATATCATTGAAAAACAATTGGAAAATTTCTAATTTTGCAGATACGAAATTCTGTCCATTCTGAGGATAATATACCAATGGAAGATGCTTTAGAGGAATATGATTCATGCTCTTTAATACGTCACAGCAGATTTTGACAATGGAATAAATTGATATCTTCAAAAAGATATGGACTTTACTTTGGAATCTACAATAAAATGACTGGTATCAACCTGACTTGGCAATCACTTGGTAATCAATTGATTCTATATCAGTAAAATTACCTTTAGATGGTTATGACAGAAAATAATCCCATTATCTACAGGAGCTAACTGGGCACAAAAAAACGTATTTTATCAAACAAGGAGGAGATTCTACTATCTATTGTCATATCGTTTACTAGCCTCCACAATATTAATCGACTAAAAAACGTATTTGATAATATAAAATAGTAAGTTCAGATAGATCAAGATTCTTTGGTTTTACAGTAACCATCGTTACTTTTTTTAGTGTGCATGAGGCGGTGGCGCGCTACCTTTTGAGAGAGATTCATTATACGTACCTTCGGCTTTTTCATGATATTCTAGATTAGATTGATCTACCTTGATTGCCTGAGGAGGACATACAGATACACATGCCATACACCATATACAATCATGTTCTCTGATTGGATCGGACTTGTCGGTGTAATCTTTTCTTTCTTCCTTTTCTGTGCTACCAGTTCCTTCACTTGTAGCATTATTCATCTCTATTGCAGGAATATCTTGCTCAGTTCTATACCATTGAAATACTTGTACTGGACAGGCTTCTATACAAGCCCCATCAGCATAACAAGAATCCCAATCTACTGCAACCATAGTCCCATGAACTCCTAATCCTATATATTCTTCACCTCTTGCTTTATATGCGTCCTGAACTTCATTGCTAGTGGAGGTTTCTGCATCTGTTCTCCCAGGACCCCAAACATAATGAAAGTGTTCATCATCAGAATGATTATGTTTTCCAATTACCTTATGATTTTTTGGAAAATCTGGATCTATTGGCATATCAAAATACGTTTAACAATACTTATAACCATTCACAATCGCATCAGAAGATCTCTTGCATAATTAGTCAAAACAGCTTTATTGGCCTCTGACCTATACTATTCTTTCCTTCTTTTGTTATCCTACGATAATCTATCCAGAAAACCATTGCTCTTCAAATCGTTTACCGGTCTTTCAGTCAAGCAGTTTGATGATATCTACTGCCACAAAGAGATAGAAGTAAAATACTCAAAGCATGAGATAAAACGCTTATCCTCCAAAAGAAATAGAGAACGAGATATAGGTGGTGGCAGACATTTCAAACTTGTTGTTAAGGATAGGGTTATCATGGTTTTGGTCTATTACAGGCTCTATATCACCTATACCTTGATGGAATTTCTATTTGGTTTAGATCAGAGTAACGTATGCAGGGACATTCAAAAGATGGAACCCTTGATTAGAAAGTGTTTGCCCATCCCTCAAAAACTGTACAATGTAACTAAAAAGTTGAAAACGATGGAAGAAATTGAAGCATACTTCCCAGGCTTTATGGCCTTTGTAGATTGTACAGAACAACAGATACCAAGGCCTAAGAACAAG
Organism: Candidatus Nitrosocosmicus sp.; assembly: GCA_030452275.1. GTDB lineage: Archaea > Thermoproteota > Nitrososphaeria > Nitrososphaerales > Nitrososphaeraceae > Nitrosocosmicus. The sequence continues at coordinate 7,548 of JAKDMR010000037.1, forward strand.
AAAAAGAAGAGGATGTTCTACTCCGGTAAGAAGAAGAAACATACCGTCAAGAATCTGTATACCGTAAACGAGCCAGGTCTTATAATCTATAAAACAAAACATAAGCAGGTAGGTAAGAAGCACGATTACAAGATCTACAAAAAGAATCATCCTGATATACCCAAGGAAGTAGTGAGTATGTTTGACCTTGGATTCCTTGGAGTACAAAAAGATTTCCCAGAACAAAAATCATGCTTACCTATCAAGAGAAAAAAGAATCAAACTTTAACGGAAGTGGAAGAAGAGTACAACAAAAATCATTCTAAAAGAAGGATGATAGTGGAACATACAATCTGCAGGATAAAAAAGCACAGGATAATGAATGATGTATTTAGAAACAGGCTAAGAAAGTATGACCGAATATCAGATATAGTATCAGGGTTGGTAAACTATAGAATAATGAACTCTTTAGGTTAGTTGGACAATGATGCAGGATAGCAGATGGGGTCAACCAGTTCTAATTACGCAAGAGATCTAGAGTACAAAGTCATCAACACACAGAAATGCATTATATAAAATATTGATTGGCGATTATTATAATTTTGTAAAGGTATTTAGTACTTTCTTCAAGCGGTTATTTATGGCTAGATGATAAATAAAATATTATTAATATCGAGTAAACATTTACTCATACCCCAAAGATACAAAAACCCCTCTTTTACCATATTCGATGGATAAAGTTAGCTTAATCTTTCAAAATAGTTAAAATGTCTTTTACAAGTATGAACTAGAGAAAATCAGCTAAAGTGTGTTGATGACTTTTTACTCTGATACGATTGTGAGTGGTTATAAGTATTGTTAAACAGAGTTCATCATGCCAATAGATCCAGATTTTCCAAAAAACCATAAAGTAATTGGAAAACATAACCATTCTGATAATGAACACTTTCACTATGTTTGGGGTCCAGGAAGAACAGATGCAGAAACGTCCACCAGCAATGAAGTTCAGGATGCATACAAAGCAAGAGGGGAAGAATATGTAGGATTAGGAGTTCATGGGACTATGGTCGCAGTAGATTGGGATTCTTGTTTTGCTGATGGGGCTTGTATAGAAGCCTGTCCTGTACAAGTATTTCAATGGTATAGAACTGAGCAAGATGTTCCTGCAATAGAGATGATAAATGCGACAAGTGAAGGAACTGGTAGCATAGAAAAGGAAGAAAGAAAAGATTATACCGACAAGTCCGATCCAATCAGAGAACATGATTGTATTTGGTGTATGGCCTGCGTGTCTGTATGTCCTCCCCAAGCGATCAAGGTAGATCAATCTAATCTGGAATATCATGAAAAAGCCGAAGGTACATACAACGAATCTCTCTCAAAAGGTAGTGCGCCACCGCCTCATGCACACTAAAAAATGTAACGATAGTTACTGTAAAAGCAAAGAATTTTGATTTATCTGACCTTGCTAACATATTATCAAATACATTTGTTAGTCGATTAATATTGTGGAGACTAGTAGATAATATCCCAATATATGGTGGAATCTCTTCTTTGTTTGTTAAAATGGGTTTTTTGTGCCCCCTTCTCTCTCATGGATGATGGGATTATTTTCTGTCTTCGCCGTATAAAGGTAATTTTACTGATATAGAATCAATTGATTACCAAGTGATTGCCAAGTCAGGTTGATACCAGTCATTTTATTGTAGATTCCAAAGTAAAGTCCATATCTTTTTGAAGATTTTAATTTATTCCATTGCCAAAATCTGCTATGACATATTAAAGAACATGAATCATATTTCTCTAAAGCATCTTCCATTGGTATCTTATCCTCAGAATGGACAGATTTTCATACCTGCAAAGTTAACGAAATTTTCCAATTGTTTTTCAATATTATCTTTGCAATCAGCTAATTCGTTTTAGAACAGAAGGTCATAAATCCTGCTAAGAATACGGAAAATCTTGATGCAGTTGGTTAAATCGATTGGGTATCGATCAAAATTTGTTTTTGATGAGCTCTAAACTTAACAGTGCCTTGGAAAGCAATCTTGATCACAAAACACAATAAAATTATTATACAATATGATAGTATGTAACACTCTGAAGTCAATCAATAACAATAACCAAGGTACAATCGACCATTCTATTAAAAAAGAAACTTCTGACAAAAGTGCTTATGAAAATATGATGGGTTTTAAAGAAAACAATATTGTAGACTTTAAAACACTTCGTAATTTACGGCAAGGTCGTTTCATCCAGAAATAACAGGCTATGGAACAAGGAAGTAATGCTACAGCAATCAAAGGATCTGCTCAAATGGAAGAAAAAAAGAAAGTACGGTAACAGGTGGATGGTTGAGACAGCCTTTTCAACCATCAAAAGAACATTTGGTGAATATGTATCTGCTACGAGATTTCAAAATATGATAAAGGAGATGATGATAAAAGTATCATTGTAAAACCTGTTTAGAAGAATATAAGATAACAAGCATAGCTAGATCAAATGACAAGGAATTAGGATACAAAGCAAATTATAACACTCTTTTTGTTAAAAATATCCAAATAAAGAAACATATTTGTAAAAGTGCACTTCGTCTCACTAATGATCAAGGTTTATTGGACTTTACTGTTTTAGCTGATGGTGATGCATGCATGGTATCCTCGAGCATACACCGTCCTACATCTTGATTATCATTGGATTACTCTTTGGAAAGAAGCGCTATCAAACCGAGAGAACTCCTCCAACCTATCTTAACCATACAATCGTTTGGTATTTTTTTAAATTATCAATATATTAATCATGTTAATCTTTTTTACTGGGCAAAAGAGTATTCTATGTGATTGGATGAGGAGAACCCAAATATGGAAACTCTAAAGATAAATCTTGATGGTGCCCTACTTTGTCCGTTATCACTTTACCATTGGTTAAAACAGCTAACTGAATGTCTATAATGTCGTCAGTCAGCTTCCGGCCATTGGGATAACCTTTGGAATTAGAGTAATCATAGTCCAAAATATCTGGTAGAAGAGTATGTGCTGTCTTTTGAGCATTTTCAGGATCATATCCAAATGATTCTAACATGTCTGCAAATTTTTCGGTAAATAGTTCCCGGTCGCGTGTTGGTTCAATACGGTTAAATGTATCTTTGTCCTCTCCTTTAGTAAAAGCTACGTTGATAAATGGACGTCCCATTCTATCAATTTGGAAAAATGAATTACCATTTTTAGGAATTAGTACTCGATACCAGATCCCAATTTTAGGATTATTACCCAGTGCACTATTAGGTATTTCCATGACGATACTAAACACATTCTTGTCTAAAAAAGTATCAACTCCTGTGAATTTCATGTCATTTTTCATACCATCTAAATCAAAGAAGAACGGATCGCTTCTTATTCCAGCAAAGAGGCGGTGTCCCTCTGCATCATCTATAGTAATTTCATCTCCAAAGGATACCAGCACATCCTTGAAAAGGACTTTGCCATCGTTACCACTACTTTTAGACTGTTCGCCGATAGCCCGCATAACTGTCACCTTCTGTACACCATCTTTTTTTGTCGAGAATGTAAACCGATATGCGATATCTGCAACAGCATCTCCGTTAGTATCCACTTTTAGTTCATACACCGCTTCATGTGAAAATGAATCAGCAAAAGTAGGTGCCACTGGATTGACATCCAGCACAAGAACGGACTTGTTAATATCTCCTGGTTTCTGAAATGCATAAATGTCGCATATATCTATGCGAGCATCCATGTTGGGCGATTTTAGACCAGGAGCATCAAGATGGTCTGCCATACGAAACTATTCCTAATACTACTATTTCTTCTTTTAGCCTTATCTAATCTATTATGTTATCCCGAAATTATTAACATTTCGTCTCATCACTCTATTTACCATTTGATCAATTCAAACTATCAATTATAAATGGTAATTGCCTTCTTCTTCTAACTACCTCTCTACAGAATGTTTTTACTGATGTTTCCAATTCATCCCAGTTTAGCGACATATATGGCCACTTGGCATATCTTCAAAAATTGTATTATGCAAATCATGCAAATGCTGCTCATTGTAATCTCGTCCCAATATTTTTTGATAATTCTCTTATGGTATTATTTTGTTCGCCCATTACAGTTAACAATGAGGTATTTTTTATGCTCTCATTGGTCATTAACATCTTAGTATATCAAACTTTATAACGACATCTAGTGATAAGTTGCTATTATAATTTGACTATTAATGATATTTATTTTAATATATGCGGTAATAAAGAAAGAATATGTCATTTATGGATTAAAAAAGTGTCTCCGCTCTTTTGTTTATTAGAACGGCGCTGTTAACTTATGCATAGCTGACCTCCTTGTTGTGGTAATTGACAAATAGGTTCAACCAATTTATCACATGCTTTAGTTTACAATTCTTTATTAGACCTCTTGCGTAATTAGCGGTGTCTAGTCACATTTTCTAGCCATC
>JAKDMR010000387.1 GCA_030452275.1 Candidatus Nitrosocosmicus sp.
GGATAATATCCGTTTTTTCTTCCATCTACTTTAGATTTAAATTCATCAATGAGTTCATTATTTCTTAATTCTGTTAGATATGTTTTCATTATAGCGTCTGTTGTAATTGGTTTACCGTTATTTTCTTTGTAGAATTCAGAAAGCTCATCGGTATATACTGCTATTCTGTCTTCTGATTTACCATCTTTTTCCAATGGTTTGTCTTTTGACAGAAACAATTGAATAAATATGTCAACAAAAAATCCCATCTTATAAGTTGGAATCCCAGTAATGTTTTGCACTAATTTGATAACTTCTTCTAAATCTTCAAGAATCGATACTGCAAGAGTTTCATTACCCATTGCTAATTTTGGCCTATTAAATGCATTTATTTTTGTTATCAGAGTAAGCAATGCGAACATCCTGTTTGCAGTTCTCACATCCGGACCTTTTTCAGAAGGCAAGGATTCTGATAAAATGTATTGAAATGGAATCCATGTATTATTTTTATAATTAGCTAAAAGCTCTTTCTTTAATATCAAAATACAATCCTCAGCATAATCAAGATCTTCTTTTGATACAATCAGCTGTTCTTGAACTAAAGCTGGTAATCCCTTTTTCTGACCAATCAAAATGTTAGATTCTAGATATTTTTGTTTTATCATGTTAGGCGAAACTATAAAAAACCTACTTTTTATTTCATCCCACATAGACCAATCAGAATCGTCCCGGGCACTACAAAATATACAAGCAGGCCATCCCCGTGTTACAATGCGTTTTACTTCCTGTCCTTTATTTTCTGTTTTGTATACATAAGGGTGTTCAATGTATTCGCTATCATGAGATAAAATAGTTTTTAGTATGTTCCAGGTTTCTTGATGTGGAGGTTCCAAAAATACAAGGATTTTATTTGAAAGGTCTATTAGGATTTTAGAATTTCTATATAGTAATTTGAGTTCTTCTTCTAATTCTTCTTTAGTTTGTTCATCATTACTTTTATCCTTTATCTTTTTCTTTATTTCATTGAGTTTTTCTTCTATTGGTTGATTATTGTTGTCTACCAAAATACCCTTATCTCTTATGATTACTTTAGGAGACATGGATCCAATCATCCATACATCTTGTTTTGGTAGAAATTTAATTACCTCTAAAACAGCATATGTTTTGCCTTCGCTGGTTGGGGCTACTACTCCAAGGTTAATTGGATCTTTTGTATAAGTACTTAAAGAGGCATAGAGTATTAATCTAATAAGTGAATCTTCTCTTTTTACAGTTTTTTTAACAGTATCAATTACATACTTTACAAAACCCTTGTCTGGAATCTTGTCTAGCAATTCTGTTATATCTCTCTGTTTCTTTATTTGAGAATCATTTTGATTATCTTCTAGATCCCTATAATAATAACAAACATCCTGATTCCATATGCTATCTAGTTCTTTATCTGATAATGGTGGGACACATAGTTTTTGGTTAACTTGAAATAAAAAATCTCTTAGATAGTCAATTTCTTTAGTGTCATGATGATAGTTTAAAAGATAACGACCAAATGAAATAAGTGTATTGCTTCTTGAGCCTTCAGGTATTAGACCAAGAGATTGTTTATCGTCTATTGTGAGGGTTTTTGCTATATTTCTTAGGTCATCAGTGAGAATAGATGCGTTTGTACTTGATGAATATTGTTTGGTAGGAGAATATTTCTGATAAATTTGATCCAGTGCATATTCAAGTTTTGATGTGTCGTCTTCATCAAGAACTTTAATATTTTTAGTTCCTGTTATTAGGTATGGATATCCGTTTTCATGAATGTTAGAAGGACCTACCATGCAGGTAGTGCTGTCTGCTTTAACCTCGATTATAGGGATATCAACGTCTTTATCTTTACTTTTGTTGGTTCCGCTAATTCCACATTTTTTAGAAATAGGTTTATCAGTTATAAGATAGATATGAGCTTTTTTATCTATTGTATCTTGATGTTGCACTACTAAGGTTTCTTGTGATAAATCTTGCATCGACTTTCTTTCTGTAAAAGAGGATAGAAATTCTTCAATACCTTTTTTATTATCAATGTCAATACAAACAAGATATTTGTCTTTATAAGGACCTCTGTACAATTTGCCAGTCATGATTGCAAAACCATTATAAAATAAGCCATCTTTTTTCCATTTTTCATAAACTTCACTTGGTATCGCTTTGTCTTGCCATTCTTTCCATGTTTTTAATCTGGGTCGTTTACTTTTTGAGTAAATGGGAATAATATTGAAACCCAGATTATAATAATAATGATCCGAGTCGCTAGATTGATTGATCACGCAAAATTATCCCTATTGTTGTGTTCCTGAGTTCTGTGTCTTTGATCCCAAAATTGATAAAGTGCAGAATCTAAGCGAATTATGATATTTTGTCGTTTATCGCAATAGAAAGTTATAACAGTAGGGATCACCTCTAAATCTTTTGATTTACATTTCTGGCCTTTGCAATCAGGAGAACTATTGATTTTATTTGAAGTCATTTTAGTCATTTTAGTCATTTTCCCTATTTGCCAGATTCAACTCGAGAAGTTCTTTTGTACAAGATTCGCAAAAATATGCTACCTTATCTATGTAGATGATCTTTAGCGGATTTTTCCCTATATTATTACAGTTTAATCTAGGACAAGTCTTAAATTCTGTCTTTACTTTACTATTGATGTTGCTTTTCGATTTTGAAGAGTTCATTTCCAATGCCTCATTTAGCAACACATACCTGTTGATCGTAAGCCTCGAAAACTATTGTCAGCAGGTATGATATTTTTTGATTTTAATTTGCTATCGGAATTTGTCTTTATTCCTGATTCTAAGATCTTCATAATAAATTTCGACCTTGGAATATCTCCTCTTTGAGAATCTATGTTCTCTAATAGACCGACATCTATCGAGACCGAGATAATAACTCTCATTAATAAATAAAATAAATA
>JAKDMR010000388.1 GCA_030452275.1 Candidatus Nitrosocosmicus sp.
ACATACGCTAGACAGAAATAAAGCTCTTTTGACTAATTACGCAAGAGATCTAATATATTTAATCCTACGATGTAGGGTTGGATAATAATAGTTTCAACCTAATGATTCAATCTAAAATTGAATATCAAAATGTTTTTTAATATGTTCAATGTATATTTAATTACCATAGCCGAAACACTTCCATTAGGGTCTTACACAAGCACTTGTGTGAGACCTTAGTAGAACTTGATAATTTTCAATCAATATTCCCGGGGGGAGGGGCTTTGGGATCATCTGCTCAAAGGTAAGAGATACTATATGAAAAACCTTAAATAATTACACTATTAATTCAAATTCCAAGGTTTGGTAGACGAGACTAATGCTCGATAATGCTATGATGAGCAGTTAAAGCATTGGATCTCTTTCGTGTTAGCATCACCCTGATTCTCTTCTGGAAAGAAGATCTTGCAGAAAAATTTTTCAGATTCTTTAATTTTCTCTCCTTGCATCTAATGAACAGCTACCAAAGCGATCATATCTATTCTAGGGTTACTTTTTAACTACATTAATACAACAACCACTAATTGTAGTCTTTTTTGATATCGGCGAATTTGTTTTCATGAATATGCATAATTTTAGTTTTGAACTATTAACCTTCATCGTCCAAGTATCAAATCGAGCAACCCTGAAAATATGGTTTATGTAGTTGGTGTTGTTACTATTATATTGTTATTGCTACTCAGATGTAGTAATTAACTTTTTTTTACGTCGACGATTAGTTATTATCGGGTTGCTATTTACATTGTAGTTTTCTTGATTTTCTTCTTCTCTTACTAACATCATGCTCTCTTTATTTTTTTGTCTTTTCTTTATTGAAACCTTAGTAATACTATCGGTAGATTTTTCAAGCTCTTGTTCAGAAACGCGAGTCAAAATGTCTTTTGAATATACTGGAGAAGGAGAATTGATAACATAGTGTCTGTACCGCCTTTCTACATCTTTATTGTCTCCTTTAAGGACCTTTTCTATTTCTTTTGCCAATATATTTTTGACAAATTGTTTTAAGTTATCAGTATCAGGGCCATGCGGATAAGTGGCTAATAAATATTCAAAAATTTTCATATACTCGACTACTTTGTTGCGATATTCTTCCTCAGAGGGTTTGTGATTTTTTGTTATCTTAAACCAGGTAGTGGCACATTGAGCAGGATAGGCTTTTGCAAGTTCTTCTATTACACGCTCCATTTCAAAGAAATTTAGCATAAAGACAGCCCCCTATAGAAAAGAATAATTGAAATATTTTCCTTTCTTCTCAATTTACTTATTAAGTATATATATTCTTGTACTATTTATGTTCTCATTTTGGGCTTGATATTTATCTATTACCAAACCCATCGAGTTAAGCCTGGAGTTATCCTATCTAAAAGTTTTGTAAATAAAATGAACCATGTATAAAAAAGTAATGGGTGCCTTAAGTCCTCATACTGATGCAGAACAGAATATATGAAAAGAAAAAACAGTTAATTTTGAGATTTATCAAAAAAAATGGAAAAGTAGATCATTCATATATTCTAAACGAAATTAACATCGATTACGATACCTTAATTAAGATACTTTCTGAATTACGAAGAGAAGGACAACTGAGCTAGAAATCAGACGATTTAACAATAGCCCTTTAAAATAAAAACATCGAAAGAAGGTCATCATAAAGATTTTAACATATGGAAAGAACCGGTATTGGAATATCCTACTTGCCACCAAATTAAGAAAATGTCCAGGTCAATATTTGGAATAGATCGCCAGTTTTGAAAACAAGGCTATGAATTACGCTTCCAGTTTTTTGAAGAAGGAATCTAACGACATCGGTACGGAGTTGATGAATACCCCCCCTTTTATCCAATAAATGCGTGTCGTTATCGATCAGATAATTGAGGGTTTTGCAAGGCCCTGTTTCCAATAATAGAAAGAAATTTGAAAATTAGTCATAGAGAAATTGTTGACATGAAGTGTAAAGATATTCTGACTGAATAGATAAGAATTAATATTTACGAGAGTAACAAAATGGATAGATATCTGAATCAAGCATTCTATAATAATACTTCTCTTATTAGTCCGTCCCCCAAAGAATATCAATGACAAATCGCCAGGTTCCGTCAGATTGTTGACGCAATACATCCGCCGATTTGGCAGTCATATTAACGGGATTACCATCAGATCCGGTTCCACTACAAGACCACTCAGTTGTTACCAGAGCAAGATCGCTTGTTTGAAGCACCCTCTTTACTTTTAGATCTAGCTTGCCCTTCAAATCGATAAAATTACGAAGACTTTGACGTATGGATTGGGAGTTCTTCGCTAGTTGTCCTGGCTGAGATGCAAAACACGCATCAAACTCATAGAGCGTCATGAGGGAATCTAGGTCCCCTGTGTTTATCCCTCGAACCACCGAATCTAGTACTTCTTCAGGAGTAGTTTTTTTAAACACAATGTGGTTTTGTAATTGTTGGTTTTAAGTTTATCATCAAAAATAAAGTAGTACCTGTTACTACATAAATAATCATAATTTTTTTTAGTTTATGTTACTATACTCACCTATTTGATCTTTATAGAAAATGGAAAGGTCTATTTTCACACTTAGAATAGTATATGTTATAAACCAACTATTCCTTGCTACGCTATTTTTGCAAAAGGGAAAAGCTAATTTGAATGATTTCTAATACCATACTTTGTTCTACTAGAGCTGGTTGTGCGTCGTGACATTTTTCAATTTTCTTATCGATATTATTATTACGCGAGTTGTTACATTTTACTCAGTTAAGAGAAATTATGTATCAATTCTAGGTATTACAACCATCGTACCGCTGTTGAAATGGATAGTGACCCTAAAATTCCAAATTTCTGACTAGGGTATTATGAGGTATTATGAGGATATAATGAGA
>JAKDMR010000389.1 GCA_030452275.1 Candidatus Nitrosocosmicus sp.
TCGGAATAAAATAAATGAAATTGGCATATGCATAAATAAAAAAATATATCGTAGCGATAATTTGAACTTAAATTAAGATAGTAAAAGGATATTGACTATCTCACTAGACACCTATTTCTGCTGCTAATTTCAACATCTTCTTACCTTCTTTTGTTAGCTTATTGTATGTTCTATTCTTGACGATATTTCTTTCTACCAATCCCCTCTCTGAGGCCTTAAGTAGTAACTTGTGTCCATACCCGTATGCACCAAGTTTTTTCAACAAGTCTCTAGTAGAATATTCGTTCTCACCTATAGATTTGATCAATTTCACCAAAGCTCGTTCTTCTATCATTATTTTGATTAAGTTTGCATCACGCATATCAGTAATGATACAGACTGGCTATTTATTAGTTACCTTTTGATGGCAACAAATACCTCATATGGAGATGATCGCAGAACCATCAAAGTCTACTATTCTCAATATAATGCATCAATCTCATTGGAAGGATACCCGCGAATTTGGATATTTTGTATCATATTTTCAATATACAAAAAGGCGGATAAGGATCAGTTTTTGATTATAGGTATATTTTCACACAGTATTGTAATTCCAATGAAAATCAAACTAAAGATTTAACTAGATTATTACAGTAATGTACACTATTAACTCGGTTTATGAGGTTCCTGCTTTCTAGATCCTATTCTATCAATGATTAAAAAGCCTTTATACCCCATGAAATAATAATAAGTGGAATGATCTTAAAATTTTTAGAGAAGAATCTGTCCGTATTCTCTTTTATGACTATACTAAGTGCATTAATTCTATTACTCTCCAATTCCCTGGTTCCCAATCAAACTTCAGCTATCACACTGGAAGAACATGAAGGATTTGCAAATTTGGTCCTAGTTTCGACGTCAACCAATAGTCAACAAGACTCGAACAATTCAACTTCCGTTAATGCTACTCAAATACCCGAAAAGGCCAAAGGACCTGCAATACCATCCAAGGGTTACTTAGTTGAGGAAATACGCAGCGGTCTTTATTGGGTTACTGATGGAGTTTATAATACCATGTTTCTTGTGAGTGATGATGGGGTAATCGCTATTGATGCACCACCTTCTTTAGGGGAAAATTATATTAAAGCAATTAGAGAAGTAACTGACAAGCCAATCAGATATGCAGTTTATAGTCATTCTCATATTGACCATATAGGGGCTGCTGGAAACATATATCCAAGCAACGTGACAATTGTAGCTCAAGAAGAAACAGCCAAATTATTAAAAATTGCAAATGATTCAAACCGACCAATCCCCACCATAACGTTTAAGGACAATTATAATCTGACCCTTGGTAATCAAACTCTAGAACTTGAGTATAAGGGGATTAATCATGAGCCTGGAAATACATACATTTATGCTCCAGGTCAAAAGACGTTGATGTTTGTAGATGTCATTTTTCCGGGTTGGGCTCCATTTAAGGATTTGGCTATAACCGCCAATGTTCCTGGTTTTGTGCAGGCTCATGACATAGTATCAAGTTATGATTTTGATACGCTAGTTGGTGGTCATCTTACCAGGTTAGGTACTATAGAAGATGTAAATATTCAAAAGGAATTCATTACAGATTTGGTTAATGCTTCAAAGGCAGCAAATAGTAAAATTAACTTTATGGACTACGTCTCAAAGTATGGACTCACGAATCCATGGCTTACCTTTTCTGAATATGCTGATGCAGTAACTGATGAATGCACCAATACAATGCTAGGAAAATGGAAAGATCGATTAGGGGGAGCAGAGCAATTTACAGAAAGTCATTGTTGGACAATGACTGAAAGTCAAAGAGTCGATTGATTAGTATTATTATTTTATATTAATTAATCGATCGGTTCTTTTTGATGTTGTAAAACGTCTATAAATTTTTTAAAAAAATATTGAGAAATTAAAAAACATGTCGATTCAGGTTCTTTTAGTCCATGAAATCATCCTCTGAAGTATTAAATGGTATTTGATAGAGTATTCGTATCAAATGAGAAATATGGCTTAACAATGGTCGATTCTTAGCTAATTACCAAACATCATATAAGCAGGGTCTTTGCAATCTAACTATATGAACTCTTTTTCCAAACTAACAATAACGATCTTGGTAATGTTATTGATCCTTAATTACACTAAAGTGCCAAATCTCGTTTTTTCTCAAAATAATAAAATCAACGTTAATCCCATTGTTAACAGTACTTGGATAAGTAAACGTGATAACCTCGATATAACAATATTTTTAATACCTCAAATACCAATAATTGATCAGAAGACAAAAATCAACTTTGAAGTAAAAAAATTGGATAACCTAGGTTTTCTTAACAATGCAAGTACAAAAATAACGATAACCGATCAAGACGGGAGATTATATAAATTTGATAATAAATTTTTTCCAATAATAAATGGAAATGTTTCCGTGGACTATCTTTTCCCTGTCGATGGCGAACAAAGTCATCTTACAGTTATACAATAATTCCATGCCTTTTACTGTAAGCTCGTTTGATATAATAGTACCACGATCGGTCCCCAACGATAATAATTTAATATCCAACTTATTTGGCAAGTTGTTCCATTAGGTCCTTTAACTTATCATGAACCAAGTTCATGTTGGAGTGAGACTTGAGATATCATATCTAAACGACCTAATATCTGATTTAATCATGTTATAAAAGAAATTTACAAAAGTCATTTAAGCCATTTATTTTTTAACCCATTCATCACCCTTTTTCTTGTAATCTTTCTTCACAGCAGCCCAAGATACCCTGTGATCTACTTCTTCTACGTCTTCCTTTGCGCCACCTCTCCTCTTTTTTGGGTTTTCATATTCCTTAAGGGCACTAAGTTAAGTCTCCAAGCCTTCGTCAACATTCACTACATTCATCCTCTGTAA
>JAKDMR010000390.1 GCA_030452275.1 Candidatus Nitrosocosmicus sp.
TAATTCCAAACATGGATTAAAAACTGGAATGATAGTAGGTGTAGTATTATGGATAATACTATTTTTTCCACTTACCTCGTTAGTTATTCAACCAATATTAGACTCTTTTACCAGAGGGATAACACCTAATCAATTCGTATATTCTTTAGCTTCAAATTTTAATGGTCTAGATTATATTATTACTATTGGATCTTTGGGAGTTCATCTGATCTATGGGGCTTTATTAGGATACATGTCTGGAAGAATGATGGAAATAAGAGCATTTAACCTCCCCAAGACATCCTAATGAGAGTAACTTTAAGGAAAGAACTATCTATTTTTCTGTAATAATGAGAAAATCATGCATTTTTTTGAGGAAGTATAGTAAATGACATTTCGAAATGATAATTTAGATAAAACCAACGATAATAAAGAATTCAAAATATTGATAACAGGAGCAAGTGGGTTTATAGGAAGTAGATTATTAAACAATTTAATCGATACCAATAATGATGATGGAAATGACTCTTATTCGATACGCTGTCTAACTAGGAACAAAAATGTACTAGATTTCAACAAATTAGAGAACTTGAAAAATCCTGTGGTTATTGTCGAAGGTGATCTGAGCAAATATGATGACTGTCTCAAAGCACTAAATGGTATTGACATAGCCTACTTCCTTGTACACTCTATGGAAGGATCATCTAAAAGTTGGAAAAAGTTTTCGGAGAAAGAGAGAATTACGGCTGAAAATTTTAAGAACGCTGCAAATCAGTGTAATGTAAAAAGGATCATATATCTAGGTGGATTAACTTACGGTAAAGATGACGAACTATCTCAACACATGCTTAGTAGAAAACTTGTTGGCGATATTTTAAAGAAATCTAAATCACAGGTAACAATTTTCCGTGCAGCAGTAATTTTAGGTAGTGGTGGAGGCTCTTTTGAGATGTTAAGATATTTGGTGGAAAGATTGCCACTAATGATATGTCCTAAGTGGGTATTGACAAAATGTCAACCCATTTTCATAGGCGATGTAATAACATATCTTTCAAAATCAATTGAAATAAAAGAAACAGAAGGAAGGACCTTTGACATTGGAGGTCCAGATATACTTACGTATTTAGATATGATGAAAATATATGGCAAAATTCTTGATAAATCTATCAGAATCTTGATTATACCGTTTCTAACACCAAGACTGTCATCCTATTGGGTGGATTTGGTAACACCTATAAAAGCATCTTTAGCTAGACCATTAATAGATAGTCTCAAACATGAAGCCGTAGTTAAGGATGATTCCATTAAAAAAATTATACCCATAGGATTAAAGTCATTTGATGAATCTTTACGTTATTGTCTTAGAGATGAAGATAAATACAAAAAGAAGAAAGACAAGAGTTTTGTCAATAAGGAAAGGACATCCATGTCTGCGAATTACAAGATTCTCTTAGTTTCTTTGCTATTACTTTTAGTTATAGGCACCTCCTACTATTTTCTGGATGACAGAACGACATTCTTGGAACCTTTTTGGTTATCAATAGCAGTAATTTGGTATATCTTGATACTAAGCGCTATCTATTTCGTAAGATTTGGTGCCCGGCTTGGGGCTTTAATAGCCGGTATTTTAGGATGGGGAAGTTTAGTCTTTTGGTTAATAGATAATTTTCACTTTGTCTTTGGATATCCCATAATAGCAGAAAAACCGGGAAACGAAGAGAGTATCCGAGATGTTATTGGTATAATTATCGCATCCTTTACTATCATATCCTCTCATAACATATTTAACAAGATAAGACTGCGTCATGATTAATTTTCACTTTTTGTATAAAGTCTCGCATTGTATATTTCAAATCCTATTTCAAATATGACAAAACAGAATACTAAAACCTAACCTTAGCCTCGGGGTTTGAGTTAGCACTAGCACATTAACCTAGCACTGTGTTAATATTTCAGGACATATTAATAAGGTTATGGCCTTTATAAGAGTAAAAAAAGTAAAGGGCTTGGATTATTATTACCTTGTAAAAAGCCAATGGGATCCAAATAGAAAAGTTTCCCATCAACTCACTTTAAAATATTTGGGTAAAGCCTCTAATGTTACAATCAATGATATACCATTAGAATATAGAAATA
The DNA here is from genome assembly GCA_030452275.1 of Candidatus Nitrosocosmicus sp. Taxonomy (GTDB): domain Archaea; phylum Thermoproteota; class Nitrososphaeria; order Nitrososphaerales; family Nitrososphaeraceae; genus Nitrosocosmicus. The sequence continues at coordinate 2,116 of JAKDMR010000390.1, forward strand.
ATCCAAGAATATTAACTGTATTAGCATCAAAAACAAAAGAACAGCAAGAAAAATCGTTTATAATCAGAGAATTAAAGGAACAGGTTTTTGACTATTTGAAAAATGGCGATATTGATAAAATAATCAAAGTGGCAGAACAATATAAAAAACAGGAAAGTCTGTCTGAATTTTATGACCACATATTAAAGCCAGTATTGTATGAAATCGGAAATTTATGGCAACAAAATAAACTTGATATGGGTACAGAACATGTATGCAGCAATTTTGCAAATAAGACAATACATATAATCAACAGGACAATTGAACAACGGAACAATAAAGAAAGTATCCTAATATGTACACCAGAAGGAGAGATTCACAGTATCGCTTGTAATATTATCGAATCCGTTTTGTTAGAAAAAGGATTTCAAACATACAATATATCACCATCAATTCCATCGGAATCTGTAATAGCCTATATGTCAAATTTGAATCCCTCATTGGTATTGATCTCTGTAACTCTTTTAGATAATGTGGGATCGGCGACTCGTTTGGTAAAGAAAATAAGTAATAATTCTAATATACCTATAATGATAGGAGGACAGGGTATAAATAATGTTGGTGAAGATGAAAAGAGAAATCTTGAGGCAATAAACTCTAATGTAAAAGTAATAACAGATTCAACCTTACAAACATTACTACAAACCGTTAAAGGATCGATCAAGGATAGTCACGACAAAAAAATTGGAAATTATGAAGTTAATTTAATATCTTGATATCTTCCTCTTCTTAGCTTATTATAGTACAGCGTT
>JAKDMR010000391.1 GCA_030452275.1 Candidatus Nitrosocosmicus sp.
TACAACTAAAAATAATCATTGTTTTGTTTATGTACAATTTCATTCTATGGGACAAATATGAATTTTTTATCTATTATAAAATATGATTCTTATAAAAGCAACAAGGCAGTCCTAGCTTTAATGAGATCTTAACGCTAGAAATCATGAAATTACATTACTCATAATTAAAATATTAGGTTGAGAGAAAAACACGGAGATGGTGAAATTCCGTTTGAATCTAAGACAGGATCAGGTCCACTCCTGCTAACTACGTCTTTTCCTTTTGTGCGAGATTGGCTAAATGAATATTAATTTAAGAATGAACCTAATGCAAGATTTGTATGTAATTCACTTAATGATGCACCTAAAAGACCAGATGCTCTTCAGATAATGATGAATCAATTAAGAGATTGGAACGATTGAAGAAACATGGACAGATAATTTGGGATCATACTCTTGATGGTTATGAAATGCTACCTGATGAGTTTGAGTTTTATCTCTCTAGGATTTTATTTGAGACTACTCCAGAACAAGATTTGCTAGACGATTATCTAAAAGCTGTTCCTCTTCTAAAGATTGATGTAGACGAGATTAAGAGCCTATTCCAAAATTATCTTTCTGTAGATAATTATGCAGCAGGTTAACTGTATCAACCCAAGGTAGTTATCGTCCTTCTTTTCATACCTTGTGAAAAGTTTCCTAAACCTGTTATGCCATGAGTTAGTTCTTTCTACAACCCATCTTTTGGGAGAATATTTCTTACGATTTGGTACATCTTTTTCATCCATCTTTTCTTCACCATCTTCTCCTTTCTTCTTTTTGATTGGTATGTGAAGCATATAACCTCGTTTGATTAGTTCTTGTTCTTGTTCTGCAGAATTATACCCTTTATCAAGACATAGATGCTGCTGCTGCTGCTGTCGTCGTCTTCTCTTGTTTTTGGATTTGGATGATGATTGTGGTCTTTTGATGATAGTTTTATCAACTACCTCTGTTACCTGTTTGATATCGTGAGTGCTTGCAGGTGATATTACAACAGATAGTGGAATACCTGTCTTCTCTGTCAAAATGTGTCTTTTTGTGCCTAGTTTGCTCCTATCTGTAGGATTATTTCCTGTTTCACCCCCCCAAGGGTGACTTCACTGATATACTGTCTATGGATTGCCAAGTCCAGTTGATACCCATCTCTTTATCATAGACTTTCAATAGTTTGATCCATGCTTTCTTGAATACATCCAGTTTATTCCACTCCTGAAATCTCCTATGACTGACAGAACCTGATCCATATTCTCTAGGTAGCATTTTCCACTGACATCCAGTTCTCAGTACGTAGAAAATTCCATCAAACACTTTTCTGTAAGGTACAATAGGTCTACCTACAGTATTGAGTGGCTTTTCTCTAGGCAAGACCCTCTTAACTTCATCCCACAATCTATCTGGAATGATTATAATGGTGGGATGAGAAGTATTGCCTTTATCATTTCTTACTCCCACTTCTTTCTTCTTCTGTACATAGGTCACAGTTTGCCAAGAAAGAAAATTAGCTATAATCCTATCGAATTTTAGGATAGGCTCTTAATAAATATCCATAGATAATTAAGTTGATTCAAATATAATTAGGTTATTTTGAGAAAAAAAGAAAAGAATGACTTGTAGATTCTTATTCATGTACTACAAGAGAGCCAGTCATGTCGAAATGTACTGATTCGGGAGCATCAGGTAAAGCACAAAATGATGTGCATCTGAATGTAAATGTTCCGGGTTTATCTGCCACGAATTCTACAGGTTGATTTGTTCCTTTAACCAAGAATACGTTTATACTATATCCCTCAATACCAAATCCGTGACCATTATACAAAGATACTTCATCATTATCAGTTGTAAAGTTTAATCTTACTAAATCGCCTTTATTAACTTCAATTTTATTTGGCTCAAACCCCCAAGAAAATACATTTACTGGAATTTCTTTTATTCCCGGTTGTGTGTTAGCGTTTGTTTCATTAGTGACAGTGTTGGTGTTTGTCTGTCCTTCTCCTACATTTACTACAAATTCGGCTGTTCTTACATCATGTGGCTTCATATAATTTGGAGAATTAACTTGTTGTCCAAAAGTTATATCTATCTTATAACTTCCTTGTGATGGAAATGCATAACTGAATTGAGCCACACTTCCATGACCATGAATGTTAGGCATAACAAGCACTTTTTCACCTGTATTATTATTTACTACGCTAACATCATAATCACTATGCCATAACCATGTACCATTTGTAGAAAATAAATTCATTATGAATGTAGCCGGTTGGCCTGCAACTATAGCCTTTGGAGTTTGTACCATTTCAACTACCAAAGAGCCGTTAGTATCTCTCATTATATTTGATTTATCTTCTGTGAATAATCTTTCTCCATCTGGAATAGGAGAACCCATTTGAGTAGGAGTCATCATGGCCATGGGTGAAGATGCATTAGTCATGGTAATATTACCTGATTCTGACTGTGTTAGAGATGCGGAAGTGGCATTTGTCGTGTTTAGATTGGTAGAGTTACCATTTTCTATAGCTTGTGAAGGAGATATAGATTGAGATGGTTCTAAAAGTAGTATTGTCAAAAAATATAGTGACGCCATCATAAACCAGATTTTTACATATTTTGTCATAATACTCCATTTATTGTCTATTATATAAAAATTACTGCAAAAAAATACCGTGAAAAAGAAATTGCTAAATATCACCTTTCAATTATAGTAATGTCGTGACATATCGACCAAAAATAATAAATTCTGCTTTAGTTGGTATCTTGGCAATTTCTATTGGTATTTCAATAATCCTTTTATCCCTGATTTTTTATCCTTTGTTTTTACCAAGATTATCGCTAATGTAAATAGACATGGTTGGAACATATCCTGTAGGACC
>JAKDMR010000392.1 GCA_030452275.1 Candidatus Nitrosocosmicus sp.
TTATAAATTGAATTATTATGCAAAATATTATAATAATTATTGGTATATCCTTAGTTACTTTCTCTTACATGACCATGACAAATGTAGAAGAGATATTTACAGAGGCTTATGCCCAGACAGAGCCAAACCAAACTCAACAACAACCTGGACGACAACAGTCATTAGTAAATACCGTAACCATTAATCTTCAAAATGGTCTATCTGGAGACGGATCGATTCTCTACAGAGAAATTGGAAGTATTGAGTCGAATGTGCAGGAACTGCAAGGAATAGAGGTCCGTAACGGAACATTTTCAGATGCTTCAGTTAGCGATGATATATTAAGTATTTCATTTCCAGCTAATGTACCTAATCCACAAGACCCAAATAGGGAGAATATTCTAGACGGAGATATAAGTTTATTTGTCAACTCTGTAGAAACAAAACCCGATGGACTGAAAATTTATTATGCCGGTCCTGGACCGGTTCCGAGTTATATAAGTGAGTTTGAAGTGGCAGAAGGCATATTAGAACAAACTAGCAAAGAGGGAGCAGTTCTTAAATTGCTAGTAGAAAACAAGAATAAATGAGAACCTGTCTGGGATAGCCCAGAGATATAATCTTCAACAATGGAAGGACAGCGTAAGCTATGGACAAAGATAAATGTTGAAACGGTGTTCTCATCTTTAAAAAGAACATTTGGAGAATATGAAACAGGAGCTGATGCAAAAAGCGTCATTGTATAGCAAACTCATGGCTTTAAGAAGAAAATAAGAATTTAATGTGAAAGTCAAACCATGCATCGAGTAAAAGTCTATTTTGTAGACTGTCCATTACCACTGGGGTATTATTTGCTATCTTATTAATACCTTAATTAGACCATTCTGATAACTTTCAGAGGCATCAATGGCTTGTAAATATCCGTAGAACTCGAATTATTTGCATGTAACTTGATTTTTTGGCTTTTCTTGCTACAAATTGGCTCTGTTCACTTAATGGTTTCTAACTTCTCGTTATGATACTTTACGATAGATTCAACCTGTTCTATACATGTTTTAGTCTACAGTTTGCTTTTCGACATTGAAAGTAATCATCGAAACATTTATTCTGTATTTGATGTCCTGTATTGTCCTTCTTGTAATGCTTCTAGTTGAAATATCTAAAAGGTACAAATACAGAGCACGACCGATATCTGACGTTGATCTGTTTCTCGTGCTACTCATATTGAATAGGATATCTTTAGCTATAAAATTGCGTTAAATGGAGCCCAATATCAAATCACATTTTTCATCTCGAATTAATACCCTTCACTACTGACAACGGTTGCCAAATTTAAAATCCTTTGAGTCATGATTAAATTGGCTTCATCTAGTCTGGATGTCTATCTTTTCTTTTATCAGACTCGTTTTTACTGTTAGTATTTTCTGAATTTTCTTCTTCAAGGTTCATCTTTTTTCTTAAATCCTTTCTATAAGGTATTGGATCAGTTGACATTTCATTTATATGAATAACATTCTATATAATATCGATACTTTTTAATTGACGGACATTTAATACGATCTACTGCTTTTATTTGGCTATATTCATATCAACTTTAATACTGTTGAAAATCTGATCTCTGTAAATGTGATGATGACTTACTTTGGAATTACCGGTGCAATTTTTTATTCCATATGGTTTAGGTCTAAACATAATTGGAAATGTATATGTATAAAGTGAATGGAGATTAATCCAATGGTAATTGAAGATAATATAATGAATACTATCAGAAACGTAAAAAGTAGGGTTATGAATCCACGTAACCAATATAGAGTATATTGATGTCTGATGATTCACCTTACGTCATTCCATATTGATCTTTTAACTTGAAATAAAATCTCTATTATGTTCATCAATGAATAAATCAATCTATTATGAATACATTTTAATTTACATATCGTACTCATATGTAAAATAGATATATTACGTGTTACGATATAGACTTATGATAAACAACGAATTGCCAAAATGGGCAAGAATAGGTCAGATAATCCTTGGCGTTTTATCCATCATATTATCAGGTGTTGTATTGATGTTCCCAACAATTGTAACACTTTCATTAGTAATTATTCTATCTGCAGTACTTATTATTGTAGGAATAGAAAAAGTTACTATTTCATATGTAAGAGGAAGAAGAAAACTAATAGATATGGGTTTAGGGATTGCAGTAATAGCTATAGGAATAGCTGCAATTGCTTTTCCACTGGCAGCTACACTCGTATTTATTGCATTGATAGCCTTTGGCCTATTATTTGATGGAATATCCAGGATTATCGAAGGTGTGATAGAAAAAACACGTCATAGATGGAATAGGGCAATCAATATAGGAACAGGTATTGTGAGTATATTTCTATCAACTATAATTATAGCCATGCCTTTTATGGGAGAAATATTCATTTCCCTACTGATTGCATTCGCTTTATTAATCACAGGACTTGTTATATTAACAAGCGGACTTTATGGAAACAGAATAATGAGAAATACAATCTAATTTATGGTTCTATTTTTAAAATCGTCACTTCTATACCATCTATGCGTAATTTTCTTTTTGTACACAAATCAAAAAGAATTAGGACATCGTCAGCTATGTGGTTTTCTATGGTAGCATAACCATTCTATGGTAGCATAACCATTCTATCGGCTCAGACGATATGAAAATCTTTAATTCAGCCAAGGCTAACCATTCCTGAGCTAGGTTCAAAGTGAACATACTCCGTATGAGAATGAGGCTCTGACCGAACCAACATCCTAAGCGGTTGTCATAGTACCCACAAAGAGGGTAGATGGATGTTTGCCGCTTTAAGCTCTAAAGAAAATAAGGAAAATGAAAATGGAAAATGTATAAGGATAGTGTGCTATATTATGGAAGA
>JAKDMR010000003.1 GCA_030452275.1 Candidatus Nitrosocosmicus sp.
TTGTTACAAAGTCTAAATCTATAAACCAAAAACAGCGTCCTTTATTTTACAAGTATATTTTTATAGACTGTTGATTATTAGAATTTATGCAAGACCATTCTACCAATGTGCAAGAGAATGGAATGGATTCAATTAGCAACCATAAAAAGCTTAAGATCCAAAAAAAGATCAAATATAAGGATGATCAAGCTAATCCAGAGACAACGCTGATTGAAAATAATTCTAAAGAATCATCAGAAACCCTATTTGCAAACATAGTAGGCTATGATGACATAAAGAAAATCTTTAACTATGCATTTAATTCGTCGTTACCAGTCCATATATTGCTGGTGGGTCCTCCTGGCTCTGCCAAAACCCTGTTTTTGATGGAATGTATGAAACTTTCTCGTTCGTATTTTACATTGGGTAGTCATAGCACGAAAGCAGGGATGTTGGATTACTTATTCAATAATAGACCAAAAAATCTGATAATCGATGAAATTGAATATATGGCAATTAAGGACCAAGCAGCATTGCTAAGTCTAATGGAAACAGGAATATTAAGCGAAACCAAATATGAAAAAACTCGAAAATCGATCATGAGAACATGGGTTTTTGCATCTTGTAATGATGAAAAAAAACTTTTAACCCCACTATTGTCACGGTTCTTTGTACTTTATTTTAAGAAGTATGATTATGCTACATTTGAAAAGATAGCAAACCACATTTTAGCTAATGAGTGCAACACTGATCTTGAAGTCTCAACTCTGATTGCGCAATTAGTTTGGAATAAACTTAAATCCAGAGATATAAGGGATTGTATCAAAATAGGTCGAATTTGCAATAATAAAGAAGATGTTTACATGATAGTGAAGACTCTAATACGATATGATAATACAAACGCTGGTAACATTAAGAAAATTTAGTCAAAATCATCTATCAGTATTTGTCAGAATTTTGTGGCCACCTTCTCTGAATGTAAACAAAGTAAAAAAAATAGTGCTCCTATTTTGAATAATACACAAAATAAATTGAAAATCTTTATCTGTGGTCCAACCTTATATGAAAAAAGCCATTTGGGACATGCCAGAATTTTTATTTTTTTTAATTTCTTGATTAATTATTACAAATATCTGGGCCATTCTCCTATTGCCGTAGTACAATTGACTGATGTCGACCCCAAAATATTTGCCCAAATCAGGACAAATGATGGTATTGTCTCACTTGAAAATATAACCGAGCGTCATCTGACCCAACTGATAGAGGACTTAAAAAAATTAAAAGTTATTAACAATTTCACATTCACCAGAGTGTCTAGCTTCCAAGTTCAAATGATGAACCAAATAATAAATTTACTCGAACTCAAAAAGGCTTACTCGTATGGAGGAAATGTTTATCTTAAAATAGATTCAGATGTAAAGAGTCCTTTTGGTTTTACATCAAAACAATTGGATAACATGCCAATTGATATCTCGCCAGGTAAACTAGATCAAAAAGATATAATGATTTGGAATGCTGAGAATTTCTATGATCTATCTATACGGGGCGACGAGCGCTCTGATTTCTATTTTAGGAATTTAGTTAGCGGAATCCCTGGATGGCATTTTCAAGATTTTCAAATAATAAAATCTGTTTTTAACAATCGCTATGATATACATGGAGGGGCCGACGAGCTCGTGTATCCTCACCATGAATTCATTTTCAGAATTTCACATCAAATGCGAAGGATTACTCAACAAAGGGAAAAAAAGCCAAAATGGATTCACATAGGCATTTTAAAGATCAAATCTAAAAAGATGTCTAATTCTAGAGGCAACGCAATCACTATCAGCGACTTTCTAAACAAATATTCCACGAATACCCTAAAAATCCTTTTCTTGGGTGAGATCTACAACAAAGACTTTAGCCTTACTAAGAGGAAATTGAGGGAGGCTATTCTTATAGATTATGAAATTTCATCATATTTCATTTCGGAATTTGTCAAGAATGGACAATTAATAGAAACAGTGTACGAATCTAATACTCAAAAACTCTTCGAGTTTTTGAGAATCTTGAACAATAATTATGACACAAAATCCGCAATCAGTTTTATCAGAAAGTGTATAAGAGATCTAGAAAATGCTAGCAATGTAAAGAAGATGACCGATTTACTTGGATTACTATATCATTGAGAAGCTGAAATCAAATGAAGTTGAATTCTGTAATAGGTGGAGTACCCAGACTATTGACTTTAATGACACTTTTCGCATTTTAGCTAATCAATCTTTGGAAGGCGACTATTTTCTTAACCGAGTCATATTGACTGATGGAATTGAGGAGTTTGAAAAGGAAGAGAAGGACATTTCATCAATCGTGGCACAAATCAAAAAATTTTCCAAACTACAAGCAATTGATGTTTATGTTCACTTAAACGATAACTTTTCCTTCCTTAAAACAGTTCTTGAAAAGAATGGTTTGAAAGAAATTGATAAGTTGGCAGGATTAGTCAATGTCGTTGAGGATCAAAAATGTCTTTCATTAAATGAATTCGAATTAAAAAAACCATTATCTGATAGAAAGACTTGTAAGATAGCCAGATCCGCCGATGAGTTAAATGACTGGCTCAATGTTTATTCCCAGTCATTTGGAATCGACATGGAAAAAAGGGCCGCTATTCGGACTATTATTCAAAAAGAGAGTTTTAGGGAAAGTAAATTTATCATATGTGAACAAAAACTCAATGATAAAACAAATCGGCATAATTTAAGACCAATAGGATGTTGTATTCTTTTTCCTACAAATGACGTCCTGGGTCTATACTGCTTAGGTACCGATCAGAGGTTCCGAAATAGAGGAATTGCTTCGACCATCATAGATTTTATAATAACATATGCCAAAATCAATGGGTTTAATTTTATAGGGCTTCAGGCGCTGGATAGTGATCACACAACAGGCTTTTACCAAAGGCGACATTTCGCAACAGTTTATACCAATGCTATCTTTTCTATCCCTATCAGTTAGATTTAATATATCATTTGGCATACTTATTAAAAATCTATTGACATTTCTTGAACGTATACAAGGTGATCTAATTTTTCCGGTATTCGTTTATGAGGACGAGCGCGCTTACAGACAAAGCTTAAATTCTGGATTTATGAATAACTCAAAAGTATTTTCAAAAAACTTGATCAGTAGATTTGAAGAGTTGGCTCAGCTAAAAATATCCAATTTGCTATTATTTGGGATTCCAAAAAAAAGAGACAGCTCGGGAAGTGAATCTTTTAACAAGAATGGCGTGATTCAAAGGGGAATTCAAACAATAAAAAAAACTTTTGACAAGAAATTTAACATTCTCTCAGACGTTTGTGTATGCCAGTACAATACAAGTGGGCATTGTGGTGTTACTAATAGATTTAATTGGGCTTCTAGGCAACTTAAGCATGAAATGAGGATAGATAATGACAAGACCTTAAATATCCTTGGAAAAATTTCATTGAGTCTTTGCGAGAGTGGAACCGATTTCATAGCCCCTTCGTCAATGATGGATGGTCAAATCTTGTATCTTTCTAATTTGTTAGATAAGAGTGGGTTTAAGAAAGTCAAGATAATGAGTTATTCTGCTAAACATAATTCTTGTCTATACTCGCCATTTCGTAATTACAATTATCATAATACTAGCTTTATAGATAAATCAAGTTATCAAAGTAATTTCAATAATCCCAGGGAATCAATGCGAGAAATTTTACATGATATAAAGGAGGGCTCGGATTGGGTAATGATAAAACCTTCGTTATGGTATATGGATTTAGTAAGATTAGCCAAAAATCTAATAGACGTCCCATTAGTGGTTCAGAATGTCTCAGGTGAGTATGCTTTGTTAAAAGCAGGATCAAAAATAGACTCGATTGACCAACGGGAATGGATTGTTCAATATCTCAAAAGTTTAAGGAGGGCTGGTGCCGATAAGATAATTTCTTATTTGATGCTGGACTTGTTCGTTGAATTTGAGAAAACCTCTCCATCATCGATTTGAGCTCTGATTCTTGATGGATTTTTCTGGTGGAGCGATCATTTGACCACTTGAAGAATCTATATAATATTTTGTATTATTTGCGGTAATTTCCCAGCCATAGTGGATACCACCAGTAAGGGGTTCAACTGCATTGCCTAGTAGTTTCCCTATCTCATGAGTATCTTGATCTGCTTGATATATAGTCCCATCGGCTTTTACCATTACATATTGCGATGTAAATTTCCCTTCAAGGTCAGCAAAGGTAATCTCGTTCAACTGATCCAAGGATTGATTATACACGTCATGTAGAATTATTATGTAGGCCTCTTCTGGTATGAGTTTACCAGAGATGGAATTGGGTTGACTTAATGAGTAACTGAGTACCCAATACATCGCCAAAGTAAATCCAATGGATAACAGGACTATGAATATTACTTTATTGCGGGCTATATCAAGCTTCATTAAGGTTTTTTATTGACAGAAAAACGCTATATAATCATTGATTTATGCCTTTACGATTAGAATATATATCAATTCTTTTAAAAACTACATATCCCGCGGTAGCTCAGCCTGGTAGAGCTTTCGGCTGTAGTTGTTGGCAAAATATTGCTAATCGTACATCAGCCTATCAGGCTTACATTCAACAGTAACCGAAGAGTCGCAGGCTCAATCAAAGAATAAGAGATTATTTTTTGGAGTAAATCCTGCTCGCGGGATACAAACAGATAAAAATATTGTTTATTGATTGGGATTTATTATGGCACGTCCAATAATTTTACCATTCTTTAAATCGTGTAAGGCTTCATTGACCTCGTCGAGAGAGAATCTCCTATCCAATACGGTACGTACCTTTCCATTGGAAGCAAGCTCCGCTAATTCTGTCAAATCCTGAAACGTTCCAGTGTAAGCTCCTGTCAATGTATACCCTCTTAACGGAATCATTGGTAAGTTTAGTTCCATTGATCCGCCAAATAATCCAACCATAACTAGCTTACCCCTTTTTCGTAACATATTAAATGAATTTACAGACGTAATATTGTTATTTACAAAGTCTATGACGATGTCTGTTCCTGCGCCATTGGTAAGATCTTTGATCTCTTTTACCACATCTTGTTTCTCTTTGGTATTGATAATATTGTCTGCACCTAGCTTACTTGCTTCTGCTAATTTTTGATCATTGACATCTATAACAGTTATTCTTGATTTGTATATAGCTTTAGCGACTTGTACCGCCATTAGCCCTAGCCCACCAGCCCCTACGATTACAATGTTATGACTATCTTCCAACCCCGGGATAGGCTTTGCTTTTTTTACTGCGTTGTATGCTGTCAATCCCGAGCAGGCCAGCGATGATGCAGAATCAAATTCTAAACTTCCAAGCCTTATCAAAAACTTTGAATCTGGGATTAAAACATATTGCGCATATCCTCCATTTTGATAAATTCCAAGGGTTCTAGGATTATCACACAGATTTTGTTCGCCAGATAAGCAAGCAGGACAGGTCCCTTCACCTAGCCAAGGATAAACCAACACCTTGTCACCTACATTAAAATTATTTACACTGCTACCAACCTCTTCAATTGTTCCAGATATTTCATGGCCGGGTATGAGAGGAAATTTGACACCCCTATCTTCAACCTTCATAAAGACGCCTTTGGGTCCTGCATATCCGCCCTCCCATAAATGAAGATCGCTATGACACACCCCAGTTGCCGCTACTCTAACTAAAACTTGATTTCCTTCAGGTTTAGGTTTTTCTACATCATTGATCACTAATGGTTCGTTTGTTTTAATAATTTGAGCCCCTTTCATATAAAAATCAAGTTCTACTTGTTTAATTATCTTTACTAACGAATAAGGATTCAAAAGAATATATTAATTCAAATTCAAAAACTAATGATGTCAATGATGACGACGAAGAGCCGTCTGAAATTACATGGTGACGAAGATTATGAGTACTGAGACATCAAACTTTTCAAAGGATGGATATAATCTACAAATCCCAATCTATTTGTGAGTTCAAAACAAAATCCAAAGCTTACAATTATTATGATAATACTCTCTCCAATAGCCGGAAATGTACGTACCCAAGACTTGTATTGTACTACCATTTCGATATATTTGGCAATATTAGAACTGACAAGTAACTTGATAAGCCGGAGAATAATTTTGTTTAATGAATATTTGGAATTCACGATCTGTAAAATTATATACGATGAAAGTTCATGATAAATCAAAATTAATGAATTCGATACAACGGTTCCTACTATGTTCGATATATAGCAATAATTTAGTTGATAGCCGGGTTCCTAATCCCATATTGCCATATTTAATGAAAAAATTGGAACTCGATATGACCTTTTACAATAATCAATTAGACAGACTTGAAGATCTTGGCTTAATTGTTACCAAACAAGATGAACGAGATTCTGAAACTAGTACAAGTGATATTATCTGTACACTTACGAACCTGGGTCGCAAACAAATTAAGGTTGTTCTTGTAGGCGGGGTATTTGACCTACTCCATGTTGGTCATATTCATACACTTAAATCTGCAAAATTATTAGGTGATGTCCTAATAATTGTAGTTGCAACTGATTCCACAGTTAGCAACTTAAAAAAAGATCGCAAGATATACCATGATGAAAAAAGCAGGTTAGAGCTTGTTTCATCTATAAAATTTGTTGATAAAGCCGTAATTGGGAGAAAAAAATCGATATATGATACAGTCGAATTCGTTAGGCCAGACATCATAGCGTTAGGATACGACCAAATTCATGATGAAATAGCCATGAAAAAGAATTGCTTTGATCGAGGCTTGAATCTAGATGTTGTCCGACTTTCATCTCCACTTCCCGAACTCAAAAGTTCGCTGATTAAAAGCGAACTTGGAAACTCTTTTTATGATCTTTGAGTGTTTCTCACAGACTCTTTAATCTTTATCACAACATTATCCCCATTTTTGAAATCTGATGATTCTTTTAAGTTCAAAGGACCGATGACCTCTATTAGATTGTTATTATGATGCGTCCTTTCTAATAAGAGAACATGAACCTCATTTAAAATATAATTTGGTTGTGATTCAATCCCCTCACGAGATAATTTTGGCTCTTGAGATATCGTAGCTGGATAACATTTAACCCAACCAAAAGTTCTGTCTGAATTTTTGAACCCATCAATGTAAATAGAGGGGTAATTTATCAAATCCTTTCTTGAATTCATGTAGTTCTTATCTTCGATCTTTACATTAAGTGTACCAGGGAATGGTTCATAACCTAATTTATGTTGGAACTGTTTTTTGTAACCATCTAGGGACATATAATACGCGCCTTCTCCCATCCCAGTAACGATCTTTCCCTTAAAAAGAACGGGTTTAATGTGAGATTCCTCCATAGATATTTTTAATAAATTGTAAATATTATGTAATATTTCAAAACCTGTATCTGTCAATTTCATTCCAAATTTCTTTTTGTTCTTTACTCTTTCTATTAGGTTTTCTTTCTCTAGGTCGATTAATATTTTTGACGCTGTTTGTTGTGACCTATTGATTAAACGACTTATTTGGGTACTGGTAATTTCCAAATAACTATCCTTACCTCCATTTGACAATAAATGAATCATAACTAAAAAATGAAAATAGTTAAAGTTTGAATGATCTTTAACCATCATATGCAATTATCTGCTACTGATAGGCTGACTAATTAACCCCATATCCGAAAATGTTTGAACACGAACATCTGGGCTTGCCTTTTTCAAATTACCGGTTCTATGACCTATTATGTACTTTATACCCGATTTATTTGCAGCTTCAACGAGCCTTGGTGTAACTATGCCGTCTAGTATCAACAAATTTCCGTCCTTCAAGTCAGATATTTTCTTTAGTATCTCTGAAATAGGAATTTTAACTATCCTTTTCATTGACTTGTCAAAAACCATTGCATCTAGAGTTTCATTTATCTCTTGAAATACTTTCTTCACGGTGGAGATGACTCCTTCGTCTTCTTTAGAAGTCATTGTATCTGTGTTTTGCCTTTGGTTGCTATTATCATAATTGTTTTGTTTGCTTAAACTTTGATTTGCAAAATCCCTATTATATGGGAATGAGCTATTTTGGTCTTGATTGTTTGATTGATTCTGGTTATGATCCACTCTATGATGATTCCTAATTTGTTGAACATTAGATGGGACGGTATTGGTGTCGTTGATTTTATCCTTAATAAATTGTTCAACGTCCTTTAATATTTCTGAAATCTCAAGTGGAGTGCACTCTTCTACCTCTCTGCCGGGTGGAGCCCTGTATACCTTTTCTATATCTACTAGCCCTTGTAACTCCTTTAATATCAAATCTCCGGCCCGATCACCGTCAATAAATGCAATAGTTCTCTTACCATGTGTCAATTTCAATATCGTCTCATCAATTTTCGCACCTTCTATTGCAATTGAATTATCATATCCTGCTCTTAAGAGGTTAATTACATCTGCACGACCTTCTACTAGTATTATCCAATCGCTGTCAAAAACGCCAACTCCACATGCTAGTTGTGCCCTTCCGAATGTAGTCAATCGGCCTGGTTTACTCGCATCGTAAACATCCTTAAGCATTTCTTCTCCTTCACTAATGGTCTTTGTAGCCCATTCTTGGACAATTTTCTTAGCCCTATCAACTATTACTTTCTTCTTTATGGCTCTAATATCATCAATGCCGACCAAGGAGAATTTTGCCTGGAAAGGTCCTACTTTATCGATACTTTCAATAGCCGCCGCTATCAAAGCCGCTGTAGATATATCAGTGCTCATAGGAATCAAGGCATCTCCACGCGCTGAGTTGGATTTTGTATCTACGTTTACTTCAATTCGGCCAACTTTGGAAACCTTTTGTAGTTCATTTAAGTTCATTTCTGGACCCAGCAGACCTTCAGTTTGGCCAAATATTGCGCCTATGATGTCGGCCTTCTCTACTAGTCCATCTACATCAAATTTTAGCTTGACATGATATTTTACAATACCAGTGTTTGGCATTTTTATAACTTCATTATTAATTTTATTTATCATATTTCACTGATTATCATAACTATAAAGTCTTACCTTGATTAAGTTTTTTGTTTTAAAATTTTCCGTCTTTTGTGGACATCTTCAGTTGGTTATATCATAAATGCCATATAGACCTTGAAATTATTCAATAATATCTTTGCTTTTTTTATAATTTCACAACATACTGTTGTAGAATGATTTTAACTCCTCAGTAGTCCTTATTTTGCCTTGGGTGATTTTTATTATCTTCTTTCTGTAAGAATTGTCTATGTATCTTTGATTTAGTAAATGAGAAATTTTTCTAGACATTATTTCACCAGAGTCGTCCAAATCTAGTAGCAAAATTAATTTTTTATATTTAACTCTAAAATTATCCGCTAGATCGACAATATTTTTATAATTATGATACATCTGTATGTTTCCAGAACAGCCCAAATATGATAATGCATCCAAATCTCTTTTACCTTCTACCAAAATCAATGAATCTTTAGTGGATTCGCCGTTTATCTGATCTACAAATTCTCGTAACTCTCTAATTTTCTCTAGTCTTTTGGCCTTATTCATTAGTTCATAGCATTCTAATTACGAGCCTACTCTCTTCATTTTGGATCCGCATCTTGGACATGAAGACTGATTATGTTTTGTTCCACAGCTCATACAATAATAGCTCACGGAACTACCATTTCCTCCAAATACAGAGCCTGCCATTCCCATTTTCTTCATGGCTCTATTTCTAATGTAATAACTAAGCAAAATGAAAACTACTATTATTACTGGTAAAGATAACGGAAAAGGTATCAAGAACGAGATTGCAAGACTTAATCCTAAGGATATACCAATCCACAATAATTGTTGAGACAAGAATTGTTTGTTATTACCTATCACTATCTCTCAGTGTTATATTTAAGAAACATTATATATAAAATCTTTCCCATTATGGCTAAGGCCAGAAATTTAGCTATATTCAGTGTAATATTTATGTCTCTTTTCTACTTCTTTATTCTTTCCTTCACGAACTTTATCAATTTCTATTTTCATTAGACTCCTGGTATACTCTTTAAATTTAATTCCTTCCTCTGTATCTGGAAATTTGCCGAGTGAAAAATCAAATTGCCTCATGAATTCTATAACTAGATCCCTAAATTCCTCTTTCGAGGGTCTTTTATTCTTGTTGACCTTAAACCATGAGACAGCTAATTGCGATGCATATATTTTTGCTATATCTTCAGCTAATCTGTCAACTTCAAAGTAATCCGCCACCTAGTAAACGCGATCGGCTAATTTATAAATTTTATGAAGCGGTTCTGATTCGCAAAATAGAAAGATAAAAATGTGAATAAGTTTATAAAATTTATTATGCCAATTACCGATGTAACAAAAAGGAGTATTGCACAAAAGCGTCGATTGTTTTTCAAAATCTGTTTTGATTGCGGAGCAAAAAATCCAATAGGCGGAACTAGATGTAGAAAATGCCATGGCAGTCAAATGCGATTAAAGAATAGAACCCTAGGTGCAAAGAAATAATCTAGTGCTTGGTAAATAGTTTTACAGTTTTTTAAATTTTAAATAAGAAAACTTTAATTATCTTTTTTGATTCCTACACTTTGAGATAACAAATAATATGAAGTACCCAAAGGTTGTTCTAACCGCTGATAGAACATTAATGTCTCCCTATCGAGGAATTTCACTTGCATCATTTTTTGGATGTGCTCCTGCACTGGATCCAAATCGTAACCATGATTCTATTTGGTATAAAATATTAGGAAATCAAGTAACTCCTAAATTACTATTTGATTTTATCTGTAACCCTATTGCTAATTCAAACGGATTGGCTGATTTCGCACCATATGGCTTGAGAAAGCTTGAAGCTGCCTTATTAAGAGACGGGTATGCAAAGGAGGATGTAGTTGTTGCTCATCCGGACCATATTGATAAATTTATTGGTCCGCAAACTGAATTCGTAGGTACCTATGAAATGGACCCGCTAGGAATGGGCCCTGTCACAATGACATTTACTTATGGGCGAAAACAAATGTCATACGCTGAATTTTATAATCGTGATCTCCATCATCGAATTAACGCTGCGAAACAAAAGAATGGAAGCAGGGCTAAAGTAGTTGTAGGGGCCTCGGGGACTTGGCAGTATAATTATGACCCAGCCAAAATTGAAGAGTATGGATTGTACGCGATCGTAGAGGGGGATTTGGGAGGCATAGGACCTGAACTAGATGGGGTAGGAGGAAGGTTCTTTGATGCGATGATTAATAACGAATTAGAAACAGCTAATCCCTTTAAGAAATCTGAATTTAAAGTCGAAGTCAAAGAATTTGATAGAAACGGCAGGAAATATCATGGTAGGTTTGTTCATTATTCCAGTGAACCAAAGGTAGATGAAATTCCAGAAATAATCAATCCCAGTATGCACGGGATGGTAGAGGTTATGAGAGGATGTGGAAGAGGTTGCAAATTTTGTGACGTCACACTTCGACCTTTACGCTATTATCCTGTAGAAAAAGTACAAAAGGAAATCCGTGTAAATATGAAATATGGGGGATTAAAAAATGCTTGGATTCATAGCGATGATATTTTTGTTTATGGGCTTAATCCAAGGACAACCAAAAATATGCAGCCGAATAGGGAGGCAATTGAAGAATTATTCAAAGGGATAATGGATACAGGGGTAGAACATACCAATCCTACACACGGAACATTAGCTGGCGCCATTGCAGACGAGAGGCTCATACCCAATCTTTCACGGATCATTAAATCTGGGCCTACCAACCATATTGGTGTTCAGTGTGGATTCGAAACAGGTAGTATCAGATTAATCGGGAAATATGCCGACAGAAAGTTAGCTCCCTTTAGACCATCAGAGTGGCATTGGGTGGTAAAAGAAGGTGTTAAAACTCTAAATGAAAATTACTGGGTGCCTGCATTTACTCTTATCATGGGATTAGATAACAATGAGACTGCTGACGATAGTTGGGAGACTATCCAACTTATTCATCAGTTAGAGAAAGAACAACCTGATTCTAAATTCACCGTTACGCCATTAACTTTTGTTCCGATTGGTCTATTAGAAAAATCTGACTTTTTTGACATTGGAAATACGATGGATCCAGCAAAATTAGGCGTGATGTATAAAACATGGCAACACAACTTCAAATATGCGATTCACAAATTCATGCACAAGGTAGGTCAAAATGACCCCATAAAGAAATTCTTTTTTGCATCACTCGCTAAGACGTTAGGCGGCGTACCCTTAAATGCTATGGAAAGATATGCTCGTAAAAAGAGCCCTGAACATGAGAGGGTGATTGAAAAAATTAAGGCGCAGTATGCATAAAGGTCTAACTCGTATTCATCATTTCTATCTCGCTTAAGAACAGTTCAATGTCTGAATAGATCGGACTAGAGACCGATTTTTCCAATTTTTCCTTCATCAACTTATTAGAGAATATGATGATTTGATATTTTTCCTTGGCTTCCGTATTCATTAGAGCAGAGTGTAGAAATCTAATGGCCGTTTCGTTATGTGAAACGACAATAATGCTGGTTTTTCCCCTCGCTCTTTTAGATAATTTATTGATATATCGTTGAAAATCAATATCAAAAAAGGGATCAATTAAATTTTCAACATTTCCTATAACGGTTGGATTTAGTCCCTCTCGTCTTGTCAAAATGTCGATCATAATGCAGATAGGTAAAGATTCGTCATCGCCAGATACTATTGCAAGTAAGAAGTTACCTGTCTTTCGATCATAACTATTATTTGTTTTAATCGTGTTTCTAAATAATCTGAATGAGTCCGTAAGATTGGTAAGTAAATGAATTTTTTCGGTTTTGCCAATTTTCCCTCTGTTGTACAATTCGAGAATGGTATTCAACACGGGGAAACTAACATCTGTGAATATTTTTCTTAAATTGATATTTCGGTTAATCAGGCTAAGAACAATATTGTCTGTAATTTCCTTTTGACCATTGATTAAAGATTCAATGAGCCTTTGTTGAATCTCAAGGAAATTTTCATCTTTTGAATCCAAATTGATAATCCCCGGGTCCAAAAACCAGAAATTTACCGAGCCAATTTTTTTTTTGTTCAGGATTTTTTGAAAATATAGTATATCAAGATATTTGGACATTGTAATACGATTAGTTCCTAGTTTGATTGAAATTTCACTACTAGACATAGGATTATTATTTTGTAAGAGATCTATTACTCTTTTCTGGATGTCGGATAAATCGTACTTCTTATACATTGGTTACCATGTTTTGGCCGGAATCATTTAAAAAGAATTCAAAACTGTGATGCCAATTCATAAATTTTTTCATACCATTTTTTTGATTTTACCACGCTACTAGCAGCTAGTATCCCTTTTGAGCCTAACTTAACTGCAATTTTAATGTCTTCAGATGAATTAATTCCGGCTCCGCAAATCAATTGGGACTGGCTTGCAACTTGTTTTAAATGTTGAAACGAATCAGTTATTAAAGATGGTTTTTCTGTAGAAATAGATTTTTTAGTTCCGATCAATTCTGGGGGCTCTATTGCTACAAAATCGGGACCCATGGAACTATACTCTCTTAGTTCAGACAAGTTTTTGGCACAAACAATGCTTAATAGACCTAAAGAACGCAACCTCGGAATCAAATCTCTTATGATTTCTTGATTTATTGGATGCTCGCTGTGATTTATTAATGACCCGGCACCACCTACATCTTTAACAATCTCTGGAATTGAAAAACCCGTACTTGGACCTGGTTGTTGTATATCTACATGTTGTGCTATCACACCTAATTTTGTATTTTTTGTAAGCCATGCTAATAGGACCTGGGGTGGTGAAATAATTATCTCAGTATCCGTCTGCTCGCTAACTCTTTCCGCATCTCTTGCAAGGGCTAGCGCCTTATCGCCAGAAATCTCGAGATAGTTTTTAAAATTGATTATGAGGGGTCCTTTTCTTTCCGACATTGTATGTATTTCCGGTTTATTTGAATTTTTCATTTAATTTAGCCATTCTAGCCTCATATCCTTTATTATACTCTAGCTCATCAGGGACTAGTGTTGCTGGATGGATAAATCCTTGAACTCTCAATACGGTTGCACGCTCAGATGCTAACCTACGTTGATATTCCCAATCAGCTGTCCCAAATCCATCATGAGGTCCAGTAAGCTTGCCGTTATGCATACTAAATAACAAGCACGAAACTATGGGTATGGAGTAATTCAAACTTGCAGCAGAGTTCAATGAAACGGGCATGAATGGCATGTGATGACTACCTCTGGTGTTGCCTGCTACTATATGAGGATCATTAAAAGCACTACCAGCTTCTTCTGTGGCGGGAAAATTCTTTTGCGTTCTTACGATAGCAATAGGATCGTCCTTTCCAACATAAGTTCCTGCAATATTGTGAAGCCTATCTGTGGAACATGACACAATCTGTTCACGCTGGTGTGTTAATACAGAATGTACCACATATCTGCCTGGATACATCAAAGCAGCCTCAAGCTCTGGTTTATCGTTCCATAATTTAAGATCGGCAATTTTTCCTGACATTACGTCCATGATCCTGAATATTACACCCTCTGCCAGCTCCTCGTTAATAATCAGTCCTGTATTGCTTCTTGCGTCGACAAACATTCTCCAAAAGGGAAAATTATAAGCCCCTGGTTCAGTCTTATCTGCTGCAAATATACAGAATACTTCACTGGGCCTTTCTTCCATTTCTATTTCAGCAACACCCGGGCCCATTCCTTTTACATTTCCAGAAAATGAGTCTTTAAGTAAATCTTGCCCTGCGCCGTATAGTCCCTGTTCTTTAGCAATTTTTGTCCCCTCTGTAAATGCATCCCATGCAAGTTTGTGAATTTCTGTGTTGTCTGTGCCTAGTGTATGGGTCATCACAATGTGGATATCATCGCCCGTGTAACCCATATAATTATCAATCAACATTCCTTTTCCATTTTTTAGCACAAAATCTTTGACAGTTTGAACCAATTTATCACTCGGCCTGGTATGTCCCCCGATTCCGCCAATGTCTGCTTTTATTGCTGAAACAGTGATCTTCATACTCAACTTGAATTCTACGAGGTTTAAAAATTTTTGTTTCCCACAATTTCATTCTAATTCATCAATGACGGTAAGATTCTGAACCACGGTCTTGATGTCTTTAGCAAATAGAGGTGAATTTCCTGATTTGTTACTGTTATTTTTTTCCAATGATCATACTATTCTGTGATTAATATCGATATTTGTTGCCAAAAAAAGTAACCAATAAATATCCTTAATATTACTTTACTGTCATGCGTGACGCAAATTTAATAAAAATAATGATCGAAGAAAGAGCTTTAGTGAAACTGATAAAGACCATAGGAGAAAAGGAGTATTCAACAAGAGACTTGCTAAAGAAATTGGGCGCTTATGGATATGGCCACAAATTACTCATAAAAGCTGAGGATAAAGGATTGGTTGAACGAAGTAACGTAAAGAACAAAACTTATAATAAGTTAACTAAAGAAGGAAAGAAAATCATAAGATTAGCCAAGGAGATTGGAGTATAACTTTACATTAGGGGATTAACAAGTCTTTTATTTTCAACATTTTTTCTTTTTTGTTTCACAAAGATTAAATTATTAATTATACTACGGACCCGTGTTTAATGAGCAAAGTAATACTGGCTTTTTCTGGGGGATTAGATACGTCTGTTTGTGTAAAATATCTACAGAATCTTCATAAACTTGATGTAATAACGCTTACAGTTGATGTAGGTCAAAACGACGATTTTGACGAAATTAAAAGAATCTCGTCAGAACTAGGCGCTATTGAGCATATTTATGTTGACTCTAAAAAAGAGTTTGTTCACAACTATGTAACACCCGCAATTAAGGCAAATGCCTTATATCAACAAAAATATCCGCTTGCTACAGCCTTAGCTCGACCGCTAATTGCTAGTAAAGCTGTTGATATGGCTAAAAAATATGACGCTACGTCTATTTCCCACGGATGCACAGGCAAGGGTAACGATCAGGTTAGGTTCGATCTTACAATTAGATCTTTAGATCCTAGTTTGAGCATAATTGCTCCAATTAGAGATATGAACCTTACAAGAGACAAGGAATTACAGTATGCTGGCGAGACTGGAATTAAAATAAGTGAAATAGCTAAGAAATATAGTATTGATGAAAATATATGGGGCCGGGCTATTGAAGGTGGCCTTTTAGAGAATTTGGAAAATGAACCTTCCAATGACTCACTGAAATACGTTCATCAGGACAATACCTCTACTAAATATATAACGATCGGATTCGAAAAAGGAATACCTGTTTCTATGAACGATCAAAAAATGGATCTCGAAAAGCTGATCACGGAGCTCAATAATATTGCGGGATCACATGGAGTTGGCATAATTGATCATATTGAGGATAGAGTAGTAGGCATAAAATCTCGTGAAGTCTATGAGGCTCCTGCGGCACTGGTATTAATCGAAGCGCACAAAGATCTCGAAAAATTGGTGTTGACTAACACCGAACTTCGGTTCAAACTATTAGTAGATGAGCAGTGGGCTTGGTTATCATATTCAGGATTGTGGCTAGATCCCCTTTTGTCTGACTTGAATGCTTTTATCGACAAAACACAACAAAGGGTAAGTGGCGAAATAAAGGTTAAAATGCATAACGGATCCTATCGTGTGGTAGGGAGAAAATCAATGTTTTCGCTATATAATAATGACACAGTAACTTATTTATCTGGTTCTAATTTCGACCAAACTTTGGCGAGAGGATTTGTCGCACTTTGGGGCTTACAATCTAATGCAGCAAATTCAAAAATTATGGAACATAAGGAGTAAAAATGGTAAAATTAGATATCCTTTTTGATAAATTAAGATTTGAAGAAAAGGCTCTCTATAATACTGCAATTAAAAAAGGAATCGATGCAAGGTTAGCCGATTCAAGAAATATCATTCTTGATACGGATGATTTGGATTCAAATAAATTTGAATTTGGAGATGTATTGTTACAACGTAGCATAAGCCACTTTCGGGGACAATTCCTTACTTATTGCTTGGAGTTGTGTGGTTATAATGTAATTAATAGTTCAAGAATCGGAGAGGTTTGTGGAAACAAATTATTGACTTCAATGATTCTCAAGAAAAACGATATTCCTACCCCTAAATCTTATTTCTCGTTTAATTCGGATTCTGCCTTTAACTTTATAAATACAATAGACCTGGAGCAGACTCCATTAGTATTCAAACCAGTAATAGGATCTTGGGGACGAGGTGTATTCCCTGTAAGGAATAAGGAAATAGGGAAGATAATTGTAGAGATGAGACAAGAAAGCACTAGTCCGTTCTCGAGTATTTTTTATTTTCAGGAACTAATCCAACGGCCACCAAGAGATATTCGTTGTATAGTAGTAGGTGAAAAATTGATCGCAGCTGTGTATAGATATTCATCTGAGGATGAATGGCGGACGAACGTAGCTAAAGGCGGTAAGGCTGAATTAATCGAAATCACATCCGAATTAGAAGAGTTAGCTCTAAAGGCCGCAAGAGCGGTAGGGGCAGGTGTTCTAGGTATAGACATGATGGAGGATCAAAAACGGGGACTAGTAGTACACGAAATAAATAATACAGTAGAGTTTAGGGGATCTAGTCTAGCTACAGGAATTGATATTGCCGATATGATAATTGAATATGTAAAAGATTGTGGGAGGAAATAGAAAAAACTATAATCGACATAAAATTTAAATGAGGATTATTGAACGATTTATTATTTATGAAATCCATCGTCGATAAATACTTTTTATCTGAAAGAGAGTTAAAAGAATATACTTTGAGGAATTCTAAATGAAAATTGGAATTATAGGTGCTTCCGGTTTTGTAGGTGGAGAGTTGCTGAGACTGCTAGTAACTCATCCTAAGGTCGAGGTATCGATGGTTACATCAAGACAAAGGGTAGGTGAATATGTTCATAGAATTCATCCTAGTCTAAAGAGTTTTATTAATTTGACATTCTCAGATCTTAACCTTGATAAATTGACTGACACTTGTGACGTGGTTTTTGTTTCTGTTCCTCATGGTAAATCCAATAAAATCGTTAATGAACTATTTAAGAGGGGTATCAAAATAATTGATCTTTCCGCTGATTTTAGATTGAAGACTCCGGAGGATTACGTTAAATGGTACGGGTGGGAACATCCTTATCCTGAAATGCTGTCAAAATCCGTTTATGGAGTTCCCGAATTTCATCGTGATCAAATAAAAAATGCAAAGTTAGTTTCATGCCCTGGATGTATGGCTGTTACCTCCCTTCTTGCATTAAAGCCATTAATAGAGAACGATGTGATAGATACCGACCATCTTGTAGTAGATAGTAAGATAGGTTCATCGGGCGCAGGCGGGCAGGCAAATTCTGCCACTCATCATGCCATGCGTTATGGTGTAATTCGTCCTTACAAACCTGCCAAACATCGTCATACTGGAGAAATAGAACAGGAGCTAAGTTTGTTAGGTGGCAAAAAAATTCATGTTAGTATGACTCCTCATGCCGTTAATATGGTAAGGGGGATATTGACGACCAATCATGCATTCTTAAAGAAAGATCTAAGTGAGTTGGAACTTTGGAAAATGTATAGGAATTCGTACAATAACGAAATGTTCGTGAGGTTAATAAGAGACAAAAATGGAATATACAAATTTCCGGATCCGAAATTTGTAATAGCATCTAATTTTTGCGATGTCGGGTTCGACTTGGACGAAGATAATAAACGAATCGTAGCAATGTCTGCCTCAGACAATCTAATGAAAGGAGCTGCGGGCTCTGCAATTCAAAACCTTAATGTAATGGCGGGGTTTGATGAAATGACAGGACTGAGATTCACTCCAGTTACTCCAGTATGATTGTTATCAAAATAGGGGGAAGTATAGTGGAGGGATTAAACCCTTCTATCTTAGATGACTTTGCTGATTTGGTAAAAAAACAAAAAGTTGTAATAGTTCATGGTGGAGGTAAAGATGTTACTAATACTGCAAACAGCATGGGAAAGGAACAGAAATTCATAACGTCTCCGGCAGGTAAGCGCAGCAGATATACCGATAAAGAGACTGCAATGATTTATACAATGGTAATGTCGGGGAAGATTAGTAAGAACATTACTGCAATGCTGCAAAGTAAAGGCATATCGTCCGTGGGGATAACTGGCATTGACGGGGAAATGATTAAAGCAGATCGAAAAACAAAATTAATGATACTAAATGAAAAGGGGAGAAAAATGTTAATAGATGGAGGCTATACTGGAAAAATTTCAAATGTAAATCCTAAATTGATTAATTGCTTGTTAGAAAATGATTATGTGCCGATTATATCTCCTGTGGCTATCAGTGATGAGTTTGAATTTTTGAACATAGACGGTGATCGGGCCGCGGCCAACGTAGCTGGAGCACTGCAGTCTGATATAGTAATCTTCATTACCAACGTCAATGGGCTGATAATGGATGATCATTTGGTACCTAGCCTTTCTTTACAGGAGGCGAAAAACATGCTGCTACAAATAGGACCAGGGATGGAAAAAAAAGTCCTTGCTTGTACAGAGGCCTTGTCTATGGGTGTAAAAAAAGCTATAATAGCCTCTGGTTCCGTACAAAATCCTATAATGTCTGCTCTTGAAAATAAGAATTGTACAGTGATCTCATGATGCAAAGTGTAGAGAGTGAAGAGTCCTTTGTAGGGGATTTGTACCAGAGATTTCCTGTTAGCATCTCAAAAGGAAAAGGATGCAAGGTTTGGGATATTAACGATAAAGAATATCTTGACTGCATGGGTGGATATGGGGTGGCCCTAGTAGGTCACTGCAATGATCGGGTCGTACGTGCAATAACTAGTCAAGTTCAAAATTTGATTACATGTCACATGTCAGTTTATAATAACGTCCGCCTTGACTTTCTTAAGAAGTTCTCTAAAATAGCTCCAAAAAATCTTCAAAAGACCTTTATCACAAATAGTGGAACTGAATCTGTAGAAGCTGCGTTAAAATTTTCTAGAAAATACTCTGGTAAACCCGGCGTTCTAGCCTTAAATGGCGGTTACCACGGAAAGACTTTTGGATCTCTCTCTGTAACTTATAATGAGAAATATAGAAAATCGTTTTTACCATTGTTGGACAATATGCAATTCATCTCATATTCTGAATCAAACACAATTTCAGAGATAGTGACAAAGACAAATAACAAAATAGGGACTGTAATAGTAGAACCTATTCAAGGCGAAACAGGAATCATTATGCCCCCTTCCGATTTTCTGAAGGATATTAGGAATATTTGCAATGAAAATGACTTGATACTTATTTTTGATGAAATTCAGTCTGGGCTAGGGAGAACTGGAAAAATGTGGGCAGGGCAACATTGGGATGTTGAGCCTGACATAATGTGCTTGGCAAAAGGTATTGCGGGTGGCGTTCCGATGGGACTCACAGTTATGCGTTCTGAAATTATAGAATGTCTGAAGGTTGGAGAACACTCTTCTACTTTTGCCGGAAACCCATTAGCATGTGCAGCAGGTTCTGCAACTATAGATTCTTTAACTGAGGATAAGCTCGTTTCAAACTCTGAAAAAATGGGCCGCATTTTTAAGTCCGGCCTTTTAGAAATTAAAGAAAAATATAAGATTGTTCGTGAAGTCCGAGGACTTGGAATGATGTTAGGAGTAGAAATGAGGTTTGATGTGAAAGACATTCTTCTTGATGGTATCAAAAACGGTATTCTATTGCTTTATTCAGGCAGAAACATTTTAAGATTGCTGCCTCCAATAGTCATGAAAGAAGAAGAAGTGAACAAGGCTCTAGAATTAATTGATAAGATAATTTATAGCGAGGAGAAGAGACGATTTGGCTGATAATCTAAATAGTATCGATGAAAAAATAATAGGATTACTGAAGAGTGATTCACGCAAGTCTTTTGTTGAGATTGCAAATTCAATAGGGATGTCTGAATCTGCAGTTAGACGGAGAGTAAAAAACTTGCAAGACACTGGTGTAATCCGAAAATTTACAATCGACCTGGGCCCATCCAATAAGACTAGCGCCATAACGCTAATTTCTGTAAGTTCTGTAGCGGATACCGCCAAGGTGTCTGACCAATTGTTAAAGCTCAAAGGTGTGGAGATCGTATACGAGATCACCGGTCAATATGATATAGCGACCATAATAGTAGCTCCAACTATTTTGGAAATAAACTCATATATTGATGAAATACGGAAAATTGATGGTGTATCTGATACTAACACGGTAATAATCTTGAGAACTTTGGGAAGCCTAAATTAAATTAAAGCTTCAGCGCTGATTGTCGTTGTTCATAACCATTTAATTCATTACAGATATCACCGGTAAAGCCTATCAGGCATAGTATTTTTTTAGCAGAAGTCATTATATAGTTGATTTAATTTACTTTTTAACGAAAACATACATTATATAATCGATTATAGTAATATTATAAGTCGAATGTCACTAAAAACAGATGACCCCAACTATTTTGCGCATCAGTATAATGATTCTGAAAAGGATAAGAAAAAAATTAGAATCCTGGACTCTACGCTTAGAGAAGGTGAGCAGCATCCAGGTGTATCATTCTCCAATAAACAAAGAATCCAGATAGCTTGGATGTTGGATTCCTTTGGCGTGGATCAAATAGAAATTAGTCCAATAGTTTCCCCTGATCATCACGAAGCAACAAAAATAATCATGAAACAGGGTTTAAAAGCTGACATTGTGGCACATGTAAGAGCCATAAAATCCGACGTGGATAGAGCCCTGGATTGCGATACTAATTGGGTTGCAACATACATGGGTATTTCTGATATTCACTTGTCTGCCAAGCTTCGAATATCAAGAGGTGAGGCAAAACAGAGGGCACTTGAAGTAGTGGATTATATCAAATCTCATGGTCTAAAATCCCGCTTTACTATGGAAGACGCCAGTAGAACGGATCCTGAATTCTTATTGGAAATGTGTAAAGAAATGAATCAGAGAGGAATAGAAAGAATTAGTATTCCAGATACTGTCGGGATTATGAGACCACGGGGAATGTATAACTTGGTTAAAATGGTATGCGACAATATAGACAATTCTAAAACTTCTTTAGATGTACATTGCCATAATGATGTAGGGCTGGCCCTTTCCAATGCGTTGTCTGGATGTGACGGAGGTGCTGATCAGATTCACACAACTATAGATGGACTTGGTGAACGGACCGGAATTCCAACGTTAGCCGAAACTGCCGTCGCATTGAATTTGATCTATAAATCAAATAACAGTTTCAGGCTACATCTCCTAAAGGACTTATCTAGAACTATATCGGATTATACCCGAATTCCTATCCATGAATCAAAACCTCTGGTGGGAGATAGTGCTTATAAACATAAGGCGGGAACTCACCTAGCAGCCATTTTGAGAAATCCCTCGGCTTATGAAATTATTGAACCTAAACAAGTAGGGAATCGACGTAAAATAGTATTTGGTGAGCTATCAGGAAAGAATGGTTCTGCCTACCTGTTGTCGCTATTAGGGTTGGATTCTAACAAAGAAAATGCCGAGTCCTTGGCCAAAGGATTGAAAGAGTTACGGATGGGTGATATTTTGGAACTATTTTTAGATGAAAAATTAGAGAGAAAAATACTTAATGAGGATTATGTCAAAAATAATAAGGATTAAGAAAATGGCAAAAGTTAATTGTAAGGAATGTGACGCAGAAATTCCAATACCAGCTGACTCGATGCAAGGTGAAATCGTTACCTGTCCTGACTGCGGAGAAAGTTTTGAATTGGTAAAATCTGGTGACGAGTTTAGTATAAAACCTGCACAAGTAGTTGGAGAAGATTGGGGACAATAAATATAGAGGAAGATGCATCTTCTCTCTATATCCTTTTTGATAATATACGTTGGGAAGAGAAATCTATTATCGAAAAAGCAAAACGAACAGAAATAAACGTAAAGCCGATTGATTGCAAAGATCTTGTACTTTTTCTAAATGAAGATACAAAAAAATTTAAGGATAAAATAGTATTACAACGATGTATAAGCTATTTTAGAAGTCTACATTCAACAGGAGGACTAGAAGGATTAGGTGCAAGAATGATTAATTCTTTATATACATCTTTCATGTGTGGAAATAAGTTAATTTCTCATATAGAACTTCAGAAGAATGGGATACAAACGCCCAATGCAATGTGTGGTTTTAGTACTGATTCCACTATTGCAGGCATCAAGAAATTTGGCTATCCTGTAGTAATAAAGCCTACGGTAGGAAGTTGGGGGCGACTAATTGGACTTTTAAATGATGAGGAGGCTGCAAAGGCAGTTTTGGAAGATAGAGAACATATGTTTCCTATTTATCACATTAACTACTTCGAGGAATTCATCAAAAGACCACCTAGGGATATTCGTGCGATAGTAATTGGTGATGAAGTTGTGGCCGCAATCTACCGGTATTCTGGGACCAATGAATGGAAAACTAATATGGCTTTAGGTGGTAACGCCTCCCCTTGTCCGATTACGACGGATCTCGAAGAAATTTGTATGAAATCATCAAAAATTTTTAAGGGAGACATAGTCGGAGTGGACCTGATGGAAAGTGAAAAATATGGATTGGTTGTCCACGAAGTAAATAATACTACTGAATTCAAAAATACTGTGCGAGTAACCGGCGTTGATATACCCGGCTTAATTGTGGATTATATGGTTAATATTCATAAGAAATAAGAATCTAGAAAATGGTTTCTCCAAATTTTGCTATAGAACTACTAAAAAATACTTTAGAAATTTATACTCCATCAAGATCAGAATCTCAACTTGCCAATTTCTTGAAAGATATTTGCATGGATTTGGGATTTGAATCGGCTAACATTGACAGCGTAGGAAATATGGTTGCGGTAAGAGGGAACGGAGAACCGATAATTCTCCTCTGCGGTCACATGGATACTGTCCCTGGGATTGTGCCTGTAAGGCTTGAAGGTGATTATTTGTATGGACGTGGTGCCTCTGATGCAAAAGCTCCATTGGTTTCAATGTTGCTGGCCGCGGCAGACATT
Source organism: Candidatus Nitrosocosmicus sp. (assembly GCA_030452275.1). GTDB lineage: Archaea > Thermoproteota > Nitrososphaeria > Nitrososphaerales > Nitrososphaeraceae > Nitrosocosmicus. The sequence goes on from JAKDMR010000003.1 coordinate 24,084, forward strand.
CCTAAACAACCAGGGACTATTGTTTTTGCTGCTGTGGTAGACGAAGAAGGGAATGCAACGGGAATAAAAAATCTGGTAAAAGATACTACGCTAAAACCTGACTATGCTATATTTGGAGAACCAAGTGGAATAGAAAACATCACCATATCGTATAAAGGACGCATTGAAATTCGTCTGATGTGTGATGTCGATAACAGTGCTCATGCGAGTGCTCCTTGGTTGTCATTGAATGCAATTGATGAATTATATAATGTGTGGAATGAATTGAAAAGTGTATTTCAGAGACCGGAAATCATTAAGGCAAAAAATAAGACCGATCAAATAAGTTACAGCGTTACAGAAATAAATGGAGGCACGAGTCATAATGTTACTCCGCAAAAATGTCGAATAACTATAGATATACGTATTCCAACGAATTTATCTTGTGACAAAGTATTAGAACTGATTGATATCCGGATAAACGAGATTAAAGATTTCATTGAGGGTGTAAAGATCAAATATCGGGTTGAGGATAAAACCGAACCCTTTCAAGCAAACGTATCTTCTCCGTTAGTACGGGCACTGGTCTTATCCATCTTGGATCAAAGAAAAAAAAGACCGTTATTATTAAAGAAAACCGGAACAGGTGATATGAATATCCTGGGAAATATTTTAAATATCCCCGTAGTAACTTACGGCCCCGGAGACCCTCATTCATCCCACACAGTGGACGAAAAAGTATTTGTTCCTGACTACTTGACCGGCATAGAAATTTACAAAGCTGCACTATTACACATGGTAAGGCTTCACAAAAATCTTCAAGAAAAATCAAATACAGTTAACTCAGAGTAATTTTCACAATGTGGTTCATAAATTGATATAAATTAGAATAATTACTAGGGTGAATGAATAGTAGAAAATGTTGTATATAATTGGCATCGGTATTAATGAATTCAAATCCTTACCTCTAGGATCTATGGAAATACTAAGAAGTAGTGATATCGTATATGTTGAAAGATTTACTGGGTTTATTTCCGACGAATTTGTTCGGAATCTATCTGATACTCTACAAATGAAAAACGCTTCAAAATCAAGAATCGATATCGATATAAAGTTCATTAAGAGGTGGTTTATTGAAGATGGAAGAGAGATCCTTGAGAATGCTCAAAAATCACTCGTTTGTATACTAGTCTATGGTGACCCGTTAGTAGCAACTACGTACAATGAACTACTTGTGAGGGCAAGAAAACTATCCATAGATTTTAAAATAGTTCATTCTTCTTCTGGGATCCTGTCATTAATGGGAGAATCTGGTCTTCAACCATACAAATTTGGGAAGATGGTCACCATGATGGACGATCCGATGTCTTCAATTACAGTTTATGACACAATCTACGAAAACATGTGCCTCGGACTGCATACGCTGATTCTTACAGAATATAATAATGATGATGGAAAAAACAATTTTCAATCAAGTTCTGATCCATTTTACTTGTCCCCAAGAAGAGTAATAGAACTCTTACTTGAAAGAGAAGAAGAAATAAAACTACTGAATTTTTCGATTGAAACATATGGGATGGTAGCCAGCAAAATAGGGCAAAAGGGATCAACCATTAGTTCCGGAACAATAAAGTCGTTATTGAAATTAGGATATAGTGGTGGGCCCAATTCGATTATTATTCCAGGAAGACTGCATTTTATCGAAGTAGATTCAATCAAATATCTTACTAATATGATTGATGAGCCAACGGATAATACTGAGCGCGTTTCCCGATTGGCTCATCGGATGTTGGACAAATACCTCCCAAATACAAAAGTCGCCGTTGATAACATGTACCATCTTATCAGGACAGAGTCATATGGGCTTTCAAAGGATTATGCACCTGTGATTGAAAATGCAGAAAACTACTTGCTCGATGCGCAAAATTTTTACAATCAAGGAAAACTTGAACTAGCCATATTAAGTGTCGGTTATGCTGAGGGACTAATTGATTCTATCCGATTTCAAAAAAATATAAATCCTTGGTAGGTTTTTGTATACTAATTTTTTATAGTTGATAGTTTAGAATTGTTAATAGAATATCTTAGTTTAGATGTATCGAGGAATGTCCGGGAGCAACAGAAATTCTGCCAATGATGATATCAATAGCATCAATAACACGGACGTCGATGGACCCAGACGGAGAAAGAGAAATACTGTAGGTCATTTGCCATGGGAGCTCCTTAAATTTGTCAAAAACGATTCATATTCGTTACTTATAAAAGGTAAACCTGGAACTGGCAAAACTACATTTGCACTCACTTTATTAGACAATCTTAACGATGATAGTAACTACTTTTATATTTCAACTCGTCTATCTTTAAAGCAATTATCATTTTATTACCCTTGGGTTGAAAAATTCTTCTCCAAAGATGAGAACAAATCTGGCTATAGATTTGAAGATGCTCGGCTAGATGAGCCTGAATCATTATTTGAAAGAATCACCAATCAATTAATGGATGTAAAGTCTCCGGTAATAATAATCGATACATGGGATACTATCGCATCATTTATGGATCGAGAATCTAGACTAAATAATGAGCGAGTATTGCAGATTTGGAGAGAGCGGGCAGGTGCTAAATTAATCTTTCTAAGCGAAACATTCGATCTAGGAATATTGGATTCAATTGTTGATGGAGTTATTACTTTAGAAAACAGCATATTTGAATCTATTAACAACAGACAAATGACGATCAATAAGCTTAGAGGGTTACCAATTAGGTGTAGTAGTTATTCTTATTCACTATATAATGGGGTGTTTTATACATCTGACTTGATTAGGGATTTAAACCTGTTTCTAACTCTTGAAAAAATAAAACCTTTTTATGAGAGGTCAAAATCTATTGTTGATGAATCATTATACAAATTAAAGTCTAAGAGACCGGATGATTTTGATGTAAAGGAACTTTTTATCAGGAATAATTTCATTTCAATTTTGGTAGAAAATGAAATTAGTAATGAATTATTGATATCTTTGTTATTAAAACCACTTTGTTTTTGGATAAACAAGGCCAATAATAAACTGATGTTAAATAATCTTGGCCAGGATTTTAGGCATTTGTGCGAGAGAATCTTGAATTATCATTTGACCAGCGATAAAGTTAGAGACCAGTTATTAAAGCAAGAAATTGATTTTACAAGCTCTTTTGGAATCCTAGGAGACACGTCTGAAAATGCAGAATTTCATGGCGGAAAGAATAAGATTGGACTTGAAAAGAAAACACATCCAGAAATTGAAAATTCGGAGGGGAACACGAATCCAAAATTATACAATTCCGTACCTATTCAATCTGAAACTAATATCCTTAATATTATGAATGCATCTAATTTATTGTCCCTCATAAATGATGAATCTTTCTCAAGAATATTACAGAATAACTTTGCTACTAATGTGATTATTCTCAATCAGCTCGAACCGAACTTTAATCTCCAATTCATAGAGAAAGGGATATACATTAAGATGAACTTGGTCGGAAAAAATATTTTGATAAAAGTTAAGAATGAAGATATTACCTTGTTTGAAACTATAATCGACAGATCCCGCTTGTTTGTGGAATGGCGTCCTGTTCTTTGATCAATATATTATCTGCGTCCGTCAATAAATTTAATTTAATCAAAGCCATGAAGTTAACAAATGGATGATCTATTGTCAGTTTTTGATTATACACTTGCGGAGGGCAAAGAGTTAGTTGAAAAGATAACAATAATTCACAATGATCAAAAACTTCAGGGATTTATCTCAGATATTGCTATGAGTTCAGGTGACTACCTTAATTTTCAAATACCCAACAATCTAGTCGTGGTGGGAGATTTACATGGTGATTTTACTTCGTTGAAAAAAATAATGAATAAGATTAACTATGAAGAGTACTTAAAGACCGAGTCAAACATGTTAATTTTCTTGGGAGATTATATTGATAGAGGTAAGTATTCTTTGGAGGTTTTGCTATTCTTATGTGGTGTTAAATCTATATTCCCTAATAATATGTTCATGTTAAGAGGTAATCATGAAGCATACCATCGATTCCCTTTTTCAGCCTTTGATTTTCCCAGGGATCTCCAAAATAAATTTGGTGGTTCTGGCGTTGCTTTCTATGCAAATACAATGGTGCCTTTTTTCGATTCACTTTCTAGTATTTGTGAAATAAATGGGTTTTGCCTTTTAGTACACGGAGGCTTACCTATAATAGAAGATGTAGAGTTCTTCAGAAATTATAAATTTAGATTATCTGACATGAAATCAGACGAGGTTTTGTTAGAAGAGATACTATGGAATGATCCTAGGGAATTTACTGATGTAAATTGGCGGGCCTCAAACAGGGGTCTAGGCAAATACTTTGGAATCAATCTTACAAACAATTGGCTCAATTATACTAATACCAAGTTGATAATAAGAGGGCATGAACCGTGTATGGGCCATAAATTCAACCACGACAACAAGGTATTGACACTTTTCTCATCAAAAGAACCCTATCCAAAATTTGAGCCCTCGTATCTGGAAATATCAAAAAAGCAGATGGAAGCCCTGAGCCTACCTATTGATATTAAAGAATTTGTCCATGGTATTTAGAATATTTCTTAATTATTCTTATATCAACTATAGCTCTGTCTTGGACTTGATTTCTTTACATCGCTTCCTTAATGAAACAGTTGAAATTTCTGCAACCTGGCAAATTTCCACTTGTCTTAAGAATTCGTTGCAATTTTGGGAGGCTAGATAGATTATAGAACCTGCCAAAGCTCTTGGATTCTTGCCAATTGAAATTCTGTTTTGCTGCACTAGTGAAAAAATTCTCAGAGCTTCTCTTTTAGTCTTTTCGCTTAATTGTAAACGGTTACATATTAATGTAACATAATCTGGTCCATGCAAAACTGGCATCTGGAGGGAGAGCTCCTTCAATATTAATTTATAGTGAGACATGATATCTTTGGTGGTTATGTTACAAGCTGTTGCGATATCTGTAATCGTTTTAGGAGTGGCAGTTTCTCTACACGCAGCATATAATGCTGCCCCTACTAATCCTAGAGTTGAACGTCCCTTGGCTAATTTCTTAATTGCTGCCTTCCTGTAGATATAAGCCGCCCCTTCTATCACCGCCTGACTGAGATATAATTTATCCCCGAAATTATTCAACAGTTTTAGTGCTTTTTCTAAATTCCTAGACACAGAATCATTAAGTTGCGCTCTGTTATTCCATGTCCTTAATCTTTGGATATTATTTTTTTGGGAGGAATCTAATGCTTTTCCTCTTGCATCAGTGTCCCCAATTCCAATTAATGTTGAAAGCCCCTTGTTATGGATTGCAAGTGATTCAGGCATACCTGTTCTTGTCCTGTCATTATACCCTGAATTATTTCTAAAGCTTGCCATCGAGTCAGAATTTGGGTCCTGGCTCGATACACAACCACAAGATGAGCATACATATTCAAACGATACATTATCAAAAATAACAGAATCACTTTTACAAAATTCACATACTAGTGGCTTTGAATTCTCTACCTTGCCTTCTGGATGCATAAAACTATATTCAATCCTTTATCACTTATAACAGTTATTATTTATATTTTTTTAAATAATTAAGTATAACTATGTTAGCGATGATAGTAGTATGTCTCAGAGTCTTCTCTGATGAAATTTTAAATTAAAAAACGATTAAATTATTAAATAATAATAACATTAGATATTGAATTGATTGACAATCCTGCTTTAATGATAGCTATGATTCTTTGGATATTCTTTATTCCTAATGCTGTTAAATTATTCTATAGGTTTGTCAGAAATAATAAACAATTTATAGAGAAGGATCTAAAGAGAATCCCCAATGATCCAAAGATTATATTCCAAATTACTACTAAATCCGCCACGAAAACCAGTGTTGTGAAACGTGGAATCCAATCGATTATTGACTCGTGCAAATCTACAAATTATTGGAAGTACGAGATTCTGGTTGTAACTGAGGATCCTAAAGATACCCAGACATTAGAATCCATACCTTGCAAAGTACTTTGCGTGGAAAAGAGCTTTTCACCTAACGCCATAAAGAAAGCTAGAGCGCTGCAGTTCGCGATAGAGTCAAGGAGAAAACTAAAGAAGCAGAATTCTGACCATTGGATTTACCATATGGATGATGAGAGTTATGTGGTACCACAAACCATTCTCTCTATTTTAAAATTCATAAGGGAAAAGAAGGGAATAGCAAGTGAGGGTCCGATATTTTATCCTCTTAAATTTGAAAAAGCGAATAGGATTACTGCTTTGGCGGAATCTATGAGAGCATTCGGTTGTTTTGAATGTGTTACTCATATGCACAATCCTCCGCCAATACATATGCACGGGAGCAATCTTCTCGTTCGCTCAGACGTGGAGGACAAGATTGGATGGGAATTTGGACCTATCTTGGCTGAAGATCAAAGATTTGGATATGAGCTGTACAAAAAGTATGGAAGGAATTCGATGGGCTGGCATGGGGGAATTCTATTGGAACAACCTCCGCTTAACATTAAAGATCATTTTATGCAGAGAAGACGCTGGGTTATAGGTAACTTACAAAATATAGAGAATTTTTCAAGGTTATTCAAGGCTCGATTGATATATAAATGCACATCATTTTTTCTTGGGTTTGTATCTGGAGTGATCTCTTTGGCATTAGCCTTTTACATCAATATTCCTAAACTAATGAGTGTATTTTCATACGCAAGTTTTGATTGGCACAATAACATTAGTTTCGATTTGTTTGTTTGGTTTGATCGAATAATACATATCAATAGTACATATAACGAGATATTTAGACCACTTTTTGATATTCAAGTTTTTGATAGTACACTTGCCTTGATCTTGATCTTTTCAAGTACGGTATGGCTATTGTCTTATCAAGTAGGACTCTTTCTTAATCTGAAGTATACCAAAATAGGCCGATTAAAACGAATAATCTTACATATTCAGACTTTTATACTATCTCCATTTTTGGGATTGTTGGAATCATTTCCTGCCTTCTATTCTGTCATCGAGTTTTATTTCTCTAAGTTAATAAGGCAAAATAAGCTGAAATCATATGATTTTTACGTGGTAAAAAAATAGTATTTTTATTATTGAGGCCAAGTCTCAGCAGTATAATAGATCTCTTGTATACATGTAAAAATCTATTTTCGTAATCTATTGTTATCCA